>NZ_JBMYAU010000098.1:0-6911 GCF_053994455.1 Nautilia sp.
GCCTCAAGAACTCGTAAACGCTCCGAAAAGAGGCTTTGAAATTCCGCTTGTAGATTGGGTGGAGGGAGAACTTAAAGAACTTATATTCGAATATTTAAAAAAAGGTTTTTATAAAAATTTTATAGATATTGATATTTATAATCTTCCATTTTCAAAAGAAAAAAACGCTAAAATTTTATATCTTTTATTTACGTTGGAGTTCTGGTATGAAAATCGCTTTTCTTAGCCATTTGGATTTGAATCTATATCTTTTTAGATTGCCTATTATGCGAAAATTGGTTAAAAATTCGTATGAGGTATATGCCGTTTGTCCGAAGGGAGAGGTTTTTGATAAATTTAGCGAATATGGGATAAAAGCTGTGAGTTATGAGATTGATAGGGCAAGTTTAAATGTTTTTAAAGAATTTAAAACCGTTAAAAATATTAAAAAAGTAATAAACAAAATAAATCCCGATATTTTACATACATTTATGCATAAACCTAATATTTACGGTAATTTAATAAAACACCCCCGAACGATAAATACCGTTACGGGGCTTGGGAGTTTTTTTATTCATAATGATTTAAAAAGTAAAATTATACGAAACGTTATTATCTTAGGATATAAAATAACTACAAAAAACACAAAAAAGGTTATTTTTCAAAATAGTGATGATTTGAAATATTTTGTCCGGAAAAAAATAATCCCCGAAAATAAAGCGGTTTTAATAAAAAGTAGCGGAATTGATACGAATGAATGGAGAATTGAGAAAGCGGAGTCCCAGAAAAATCGTCAGATTTTTTGGGATACAGAGGGAGAATGGAGAATGGAGAATTCAGGGATTAAAATGGGTGAAAATAAGCCTGTAGTTTTGATGATAGCGAGGATTATAAAAGACAAAGGGGTTGAGGAGTATATAAAAGCTGCCGATAAATTAAAAGATAAAGCGGAATTTTGGTATGTAGGGGAAACGGATAAAGGCAATAAAAACGCTTTTGCTCCGAATTGGGGTAGTGTTAAATATCTTGGATTTAGAAGAGATATAAAAGAGTTGATATCCGCTTGCGATATATTCGTTTTACCGAGTTACAGAGAAGGAGTGCCAAGGACGTTGCTTGAGGCGGCTTCTATGGCAAAACCTATCGTTACTACCGATACCGTGGGTTGCAAAGAAGTAGTGGAAAATAATAAAAACGGATTTTTAGTACCCGTTAAAAACAGCGACAAACTTGCCGAAGCAATAGAAATTTTAATAGACAATCCCGAATTAAGAGAAAAGTTCGGAAAAAACGGCAGGATAAAAGCGATAAACGAATTCGACATTGAAGTGGTGGTTGAGAAATATATGAAAGTTTATAAGGAGATTATGAGTGTATAAAAAATTTTTTAAACCTCTTTTCGATAAAATTTTAGCTTTATTATTGATAATCGTTTTTTCTCCTGTTATGATAATAACGGCTTTTTTAATATATTTATGGGACGGAAGACCGATTATTTTCACTCAATTGCGACCGGGATATAAAGGCAAACTCTTTAAAATTTATAAATTCAGAACGATGACGAACGAAACGGATGAAAACGGTAAATTATTACCGGATGAAAAAAGACTAAAAGGCATAGGCAAAATCATTAGAAGCTTAAGCTTAGACGAATTACCTCAATTTTTTAATATTTTAAAAGGCGATATGAGTTTTGTAGGACCAAGACCATTATTAGTCGAATATTTAGAACTTTACAACGAAGAACAAAAAAGAAGACATGATGTTTTGCCCGGTATTACCGGTTTAGCGCAAATCAACGGAAGAAATGCCATAAGTTGGAGAGAAAAATTCAAATACGACATAGAATACGTAGATAACATATCTTTTTTGCTCGATATGAAAATATTGTTTTTAACGGTTTTAAAAGTTATCAAAAGAGAAGGAATCTCCCAAAAAGGACAGGCGACAATGGAGAAGTTTAATGGAAAAAATTAATGTTTTAATAACAAGTGCGGGAAGAAGAGTTAGTTTAGTAAGAAATTTCCAAAAATATACAAAGGTTTATACATGTGATATGAATCCTCATCTTAGCGCCGCTTGTCAGGTTAGCGACGGGTATTTTAAAGTTCCAAGAGTTACCGATTCTTCTTATACGGATATTTTGTTAAATCAATGCAAACAAAAAAGCATTTCTATCATAATCCCTACAATCGATACGGAATTAACAGTATTAGCGGAAGTTAAAGAAAAGTTTGAAAAGGAGGGTGTTTTTATTGCCGTTTCTTCAAAGGAAATTTGCGAAACGTTTTATTTAAAAGATAAAACGGAAGAATTTTTTGCAAAAAACGGTTTCGATACGCCAAAAAGAGTTGATATTGACAACTGCGCTTATCCCGTATTTGCGAAATTAAACAATTCTTCATGTTCAATTGGCGCACAAATAGTATATACTCCCGAATTTGCAAAAGAACTCTCAAAAAATAAAAATTACGTATTTCAAGAATTTATTCAAGGAGACGAATATACCGTAGATGTTTTTATAGATAAAAATGAAGAGGTAATTTCCGTAGTACCACGCCTTAGATTGGAAGTTAGAGCCGGAGAAGTCAGTAAAGCTAAAACGGTTAAAGACAAAAAAATCATTAATGAAATTAAAAAACTTTGCAAAAAATTAAAAGGAGCTTACGGCTGTATTACCGTTCAACTTTTTAAAACGAACGATAGAGTCGTGTTTATAGAAATAAATCCTCGTTTCGGAGGAGGTTATCCGTTAAGCTATCTTGCCGGAGCGGATTATGCTAAGTTTTTAATAGAGGATTATTTCGGTAAAAAATTAGAATATTTCGAAGGATGGAAAGATAATCTGATAATGCTTAGGTATGATGCGGAGGTTTTAGTAGATGGTAATAGTGTTTGACTTAGACGATACTCTTTATGACGAAATAGAATTCGTTAAAAGCGGTTTTTTAGAAATCAGCAGGTATCTCGGAGATGAAAAATATTATAATTTTATGTGGGAATTGTTTAATAAAGAAGGAAGCGGAAAAATTTTCGATAAATTAATACAAACGTTTGATTTAGATGCTAATATAAATAAACTTATCGAAATTTATCGTTTTCATATGCCAAAAATCACTTTACCAAAAGAGAGCGTAGAGCTTTTAGAATTTGCAAAAATATCGGCTTTAATAACGGACGGACATTATATAACTCAACAAAACAAATTTTACGCCTTAGGACTTGATAAATATATAAATTTTCCCGTATTTACGGATTTTTATCGAACTAAAAAACCGGAGTTAAAGCCGTTTTTGACGGTTATGCATAAATATCCGAATAATGAATACGTCTATATTTCGGACAATCCGAAAAAAGATTTTTTCGCACCGAAAAAACTCGGCTGGAAAACCGTAAGATACAAAAACCCGAAAGGAATTTATAAAGATATTGAAAACAACGCCGATATCGAAGTTCATTCGAGAAAAGAAATATTGAAAATATTAAAAGGCAGATAAAAAGGTTAATAATATGATTATTCGAAATATATGAAAAAAATAAGTGTAATTTTATGGGACGATTTATTACGAATTAAAGTAGATAAATTTGAAACATAAAAAAATAAACGATAAAGTAATAGGATATAAAAATGAAAAGTGATAATACAGGTTTAAATCGGTATAAATGGTGAAAAGTAAAAAAAGGAACAAAATGACATACCTCTCGCCTCCTCATATGAGTGGAAAAGAGCTTGAATATATAAAAGAAGCATATGAGAGTAATTATATCGCACCGGTGGGGAAGTTTATAAATAAATTCGAAGAAAGTGTTAAAAATTATACGAAAGCGAAATATGCTTTAGCGGTTATTAACGCCACAAGCGCTTTACACCTTGCTTTGAGAATACTCGGAATAAAAACAGGTGATAAAGTTATCGTTTCGACTTTTACGTTTATAGGAGGAGTCAGTCCTATTCTTTATCAAAATGCCGAGCCGATTTTTATAGATGCGGACGAATATTGGCAAATGGATGTTGATTTATTAGAAGAAGCGCTTAAAAAAGAAAAACCACAAGCCGTAATTGTCGCTCACCTTTACGGACAAATCGGAAAAATAGAAGATATTGCCTATTTATGCAAAAAATATAATGTTTTTTTAATAGAAGATGCGGCGGAATCGCTTGGTGCGACTTATAACGGCAAACATTCCGGCACATTCGGAGATTTCGGGGTTTATAGTTTTAACGGAAACAAAATATTAACGACATCCTCGGGAGGAGTGTTGGTAAGCCGAAACGAAGAGTGGATTAAAAAAGCTAAATTTTTATCGACTCAGGCAAAGGAGGATTATCCTTGGTATGAGCATACGACATTCGGGTATAATTACAGAATGAGTAATATTCTTGCGGCTATAGGTGTCGGTCAGATGGAAGTGATTGAAGAAAGAATTAAAAGAAAAAGGGAAATTTTTAACATTTATAAAGAAGAATTAAAAAATATTGCCGAATTTATGCCGGAGATTAAAAAAAGTAGAGGTAACAGATGGCTTACGACTCTTATATTTAAAAATAAAAATCCTTTTGAGGTTATGAAAAAATTACAACTTAACAATATCGAAAGCCGGCCGTTATGGAAACCTATGCATAAGCAGTCGCTTTTTAAAAATGCAAAAAGCTATATAAACGGTAAAAGCGAGGAGCTGTTTAAAAAAGGACTGTGTCTTCCAAGCGGTACGGCTCTTAATGATGAAGATATAAGGGGAATTTGTGAAATTATCAAATCTGTTTAAACCTACTAATTTTAAAAGATGTATATTTTTTTTAACGGGGGATGTTTTTTTATCTCTTGTTACACTTTATTTTGCCTATCTTTTAAGATTCAATTTCATAATTCCTAAAGAATATATGGAAAGTTTTTTAAGAATTTTTCCTTTAATACTGAGTTTTAAAATTTTATTTTATTTTATATTTAAACTTTATTTTGTAAGTTGGCGTTTTTTTTCTTTAGTGGAACTTAAAAAATTATTAGCGGCCACTATTTCGGCTTATTTTTTTTCTTTTTTAACTTTATATTTTTTTGAAAATTTTTTTGCACCGTTTCCAAGAAGTGCTTTAATTATGGATTTCTTTTTAACACTACTTTTTATAGGTTTTTTTCGAATTTCAAAGCGTCTTGTCATTAAACACGTAAAAAATATAAATGAAGCTATTATTATCGGAGCTAACGAAAAAACGCTTTCGCTTTTAAAACAAAATATTCCTTACGAAATAAAAGCCGTTTATGACGACGGAAATATTGTGGGAAGTTATATTTACGGATTTAAAGTTTTACCTTTTGACAAAATAGAAAAAATAGATACGGCAATAATAACAAAAGAACTTTCTCAAAAAGAGTTAAATGAACTTGTTGATTTTTTAAAAGAGAGGGAAGTAAAAGAAATTAAAGTTTATAGTCCTTTTGAAAAAAAGATAAAAGATGTTTCTATTGAAGATCTGCTTGCTAGAAAACCTAAGGATTTGGATAAAAATGCTATAAAAAATTTTGTAAAAGGTAAAAAAATACTCGTAACCGGTGCAGGGGGGAGTATAGGCAGTGAAATTTGCAGATTATGCGAAAGATTCGGTGTTAAAAAGCTTGTTTTAGTTGATAACGGTGAATATAATCTTTATTTAATAAATGAGGAACTTCGAATAAAAAAAAAATCTTATCTTGTTGATGTGAGTCGATATGAGGAAATTAAAAAAGTTTTTGAAAAGGAAAAACCTCAAATAGTAATTCATGCCGCTGCTTACAAACATGTGCCTTTATGTGAGGATAATCCGAGAAGTGCCGTTATAAATAATATTATAGGTACAAAAAATGTAATAGATTTGGCAATTGAATATAAGTGTGAAAATTTTATTTTAATTTCTACGGATAAAGCGGTTAGGCCTACTAATATTATGGGAGCCACTAAAAGGGTGTGTGAGCTTTATGCTCAAAATGTAAAAAGCTATAAAACGAAAATAGCGGCCGTTAGGTTCGGAAATGTTCTTGGCAGCAGCGGGAGCGTGGTTCCGAAATTTAAAAAATATATAGAAAAAAACAGATCTCTTCCCGTTACTCATCCCGAAATAACGAGATATTTTATGTTAATTTCCGAAGCGTGTCAGTTGGTTTTGCAAGCCGGAAGTCTGGCTGAAAAAGGAGAGATTTTTATTTTAGATATGGGAGAACCTGTAAAAATTGTAGATCTTGCTAAAACTATGTTAAAACTTTACGGAAAAGATGAAAACGATATAATATTCACGGGGTTAAGACCCGGAGAGAAACTTTATGAGGAATTACTTTTAGAAGAAGCTGACATAAAAACTAAATATAAATCCATTTTTATTGCTCACCCCACTTTAATGGAGTTGGATTATTTAGTAATTAAAATAAAAGAATTAGAAGATTTATATGAAAAACAGCAAATTGTCAAGACATTAAAGGAAATAGTAAAAGAATACAATCCGAGATATTGACATATCAACAAAATTCTGCTAAACTATTCAAAATCTCTAAAAGGGCTGTTAATGAAAAAAAAGATAGCTTTGTTTGTATTTGTACTGCTTATTGCGGCAGGTTTATACGGGCTTTACAGATATATAGTGTTTAATGAAAATTATGTTTCGAGCAATGCGGTTTTTGTCAAAAGCGATTCCCTTACGTTTTTAAGCTTTAAACTTCCGGGAAAAATAGAAAAAATATATGTCAATGAAGGCGATAATATTAAAAAAGGTCAGCTTCTCGCTAAACTTGAAACAAAAGAGCTTATGTTTCAAAAAAATGAGCTTCAGAATAACATTAACGCTTGAAAAGATAAAATAAAAGCGACGGCAATACAAAAAGAAAAACTTTCTAATGATATAAACACTAATTTAAATCTTTTAAATAATGAAAAAAACAAACTTCAAAAAAATATAGAAGCAATGG
>NZ_JBMYAU010000099.1:0-3024 GCF_053994455.1 Nautilia sp.
TTTGAATTTTTAACCCCCGGGGCAAGCGCAGCATTCAAATCGGACAAAGACTCATATACTCCGAAATTCGAAATAGATCCGGCAATTTTCGGCAAACATTCGAGATTTATCGTCTTCGGGAAACCGCAAGCACACCCGGGAAGAAGAATGGGAGTGCTTTTAGCAAGCGCCGAAACCGCAAAAGAGGCTCTTGAAAACGCCAAATCACTTATTACAAAGGTAAAAATCGTTTAGATTTTTACCTCCAGAAAAAATAACTTATCAGACTAAGGGCGATTACTCCGAATATATTCATAAAAAACCCTGTTTTAGCCATATCCTTTATTTTTAAATCCCCGCTCGCAAACGCTATTGCGTTAGGAGGAGTGGCAATCGGAAGCATAAACGCATAACTTGCCGCTATAGTGGCGCTCATAAGCAAAAATTCCTTGTTAACCGGCGAATGAAGGGAATAAATAATAGGAAGAACTATTGAAATAAGGGCGGTATTAGAGGTGATTTCCGTAGAAAAAGTCACAAAAGCCACTATTAGCATTAAAAACACAAAAGGCGTTAAATAACTGAATATGTCAAGATAAGACGCTATCTCCTTCGCAAGACCGCTTTTGCTGATTGCCATGGCTATCGAAAAACCGGCTCCGAAAAGAAAAATTATTTCAAAAGGGATTTTTTTACTGTCTTCCCACGTCAAAAAACCTATTTTAGGGAAAAACATCAATACGCCGAAACTTAAAAGTATGAGTTTGTCATTAAACCCAAGACCATTCCAAAAAGGTTTTATAGGGGAGTTTAAAAACAGCAGAACAATCAGGGCGGCCAAAATGTAAGAGAGCCTTTTTTGCTCCGGCGTCATTGCTTTTTTGTCTATTTTCAAATCAAACGAACCCTTTACGTTAAAAGAAAGAAGATAACTCATAAAAATTATCATAACGACCGCAAGCGGAAGCGTATAAATAATCCATTCGAAAAAAGTCAGATGCCTTAAATTGTGATCCTGCGCAAAACCTAAAAAAATAAGATTAGGCGGCGTTCCTATAGGGGTTATTATACCGCCGATACTCGCACCGTAGGCTACGGCTATGACAAGACGTTTTCTCACGTCGCTTTTGTCGCTTAAAAACATAGCCAAAGGAACAAGCAGCAAAGCGGTAGTGGTATTCGACAAAAAACTGCTTAAAACCGCGCTTGTGAATCCCAGCGAAAAAATCACCCCCCGCGGGGTTTTGGGAAACACCGAAAGCAATTTGTTTGCAATAATTTTGTGAAGACCTGTTTTTTCAGCGGCTATTGCGAGCAAAAAGCCCCCTAAAAACAGAAAAATAATGGATTTGGAATAATTTTGAGTCACCTCATTTGTACTCAATATCGAAAACGACGGAAAAAGAATAATCGGAAGCAGGGAAACGACACCTAAAGGCAGCCCCTCGTTTGTCCATAAAGCAACCAAAAACGAAATAATACCCACCACAAAAGCGTACTTTAAATTAAAAACACTTAAAGAAAGGACTCCTATACAAAAACCGATTAAAAAAGCAATCAAAATCTTTTTCATTGCTCATCTTTTCAAACTGATTAAAATTTAATCAGTTTATAGTTTAATTTAACCGAAATTGTTTATTACAATTACATTATACCAAAAAAAGGAGTGTTTATGAAAAAAATCGAAGCTATTATCAAGCCTTTCAAACTTGACGACGTAAAAGAGGCATTACTTGATATGGGAATTACAGGAATGACAGTCAGCGAAGTAAAAGGTCACGGACGCCAGCAGGGACATACGGAATTATACAGGGGTGCCGAATATATTGTGGATTTTCTTCCAAAAATCAAACTTGAACTAATCGTAAACGAAGCGGATGTGGAAAAAGTAATTGAAACAATCAGCGAATCGGCAAGGACGGGTAAAATCGGAGACGGTAAGATATTCGTAAGCCCGATTGAGAAAGTAATCAGAATAAGAACCGGGGAAGAAGACGAAGAAGCGATATAAGCTGCAAAAAGATAAAGTTTTTTAATCTGAACTATAAAATTAAAAGGGATAATAATGGATTTGTCTTGGGCGCTCGACACCTTGTTCACACTGTTTGCATTTATACTAATTATTCTTATGGTTCCGGGCTTTGCAATGCTCGAAGCCGGACTTGTAAGAACGAAAAACGTAACGGCGGTGCTTACGATAAACACAATGATTTATACAATTGCAAGCCTCGTGTTTTTTCTTTGGGGATACACACTTGCATTCGGAGGATGGGACTCAAGCGGTATGAGTATGTACGCCGCGTTTTTATTCCAGATGGCGTTCGTAGGAAAAACGGTAAACATTATGAGCGGGGGTGTTAGTGAAAGAACCAAAATCGTTCCGCTTGCAATATTCACCGTTCTTATGGCGGGAGTCATTTATCCTTTAATCGTAAACTGGACATGGGGTGCTGATATGTTAAAAGGAAGCTTTTTCGACATATCCTCAATGCATGATCTTGCAGGAAGCACGGTTATACACTCAACCGGTGCATGGGCTCTTCTTGCGGCCATTTTAATTATAGGCCCGAGAAAAGGAAAATATACTAAATCCGGAAGAACAAGGGTAATTCCGGCAAATAACATTCCGCTGGTGGTTTTAGGCGCTTTTCTTTTATGGATAGGATGGTTCGGATTTAATGGGGGAAGTGTAAGTAGCATTTCAAGCAAAGATGCGGCTAATATGGTGGCGCTAGTTATACTAAATACCAACAATGCAGGACTTATCGGAGGATTTACGGTATTTGTTTTAAGTTATCTGAAATATAAAAAATTCGATATTACTATGATATTAAACGGAGCTCTAGGAGGACTTGTAGCCGTTACGGCGGGTGCGGACGTTGTTAATCCTTATGAAGCGTTGATTATAGGCGCAATTGGCGGAATAATCATATTTTTTGCCGTTCCTTTTTTTGACAGGTTAAAAATAGACGACCCCGTAGGTGCGCTTTCGGTTCACCTTCTAAACGGTATATGGGGAACATTAGCTGCCGGTATATGGGGAGA
>NZ_JBMYAU010000100.1:0-17498 GCF_053994455.1 Nautilia sp.
CATCATTTCTTGCTCCTAATTTTTCTAATAATTCGACGCTGTGTCCTCTCATATACTCTTTTTCTTTCGTTTTTTTCTCCCAGATTTTAACCGCCTCAACCATTCCGTCGATTACGGCTTCGACTCTCGGGGCACACCCCGGAATCCACACGTCAACCGGAATTATATTATCCACCCCGTTTTCCACGTGGTAAAAATCCCTGAAAATTCCGCCGCCGTGTGCGCAGGCACCCATCGCCACTACAACTTTGGGCTCCGGCATTTCAAGATAAAGCCTTCTTAATACGTCACGGCATCTTTTCGTAACGGGACCGGTTACAAGCAGAATATCCGACTGCTTGGGATTGCCCCTGTTTAACATTCCGAATCTCTCAATATCGTATTTCGGTGCAAGGGCGGCTAATATTTCTATATCGCACCCGTTACATCCGCCCGTGTTGTAATGCAAAATCCAAGGCGATTTTTTTCTGAATTTACTGAATATTCCCATAATTACCTCCATAAAGCCAAAAAGATTATATTAAGAGCCGAAATCGGTATAAGCACAAACCAGCTGAATTTAACCATTCTTCTGAAATCAAGCCTTGCCGTGGCGTTGTCAAGCGCATTAACAAAAATAAAAACAATCAATACCAGCAGCGCCCCGAGCCAGTAATGGCTTCCGCCGAATAAAAACACAAAGAAAAACACATATACATATTCAATCCATTTACCGGTATATACCGCCTCATAAAAAGGACCGCTGTATTCTATTTCCGGACCTCCTATTATTTCCTGATGCGCTTCGGCTACGTCAAAAGGCGATTTGTGAAGCATCATAGGTATTGCGAGCACAAAAGCTATAAACACCACGGGCAGTTGTAATAAAGGGATTCCCTCATAATTTAATATATCTTTTAAATTAAAACTTCCCACCACTTCATAAAACGCAACCACCATTAACACCATTAAAGGCTCGTAACTAATCATATGCATAAGCTCCCTCATAGCCCCTATTACGCTGTAAGGGCTCCTTACGCTAAACGCCCCGATAGTTAACGCAAGCACAGCGATTACGTGAAAAAACACGGCAACCAGTAAATCATTACCCAAAAACAGAACCAAAAGCGCAAACCAGCAGGCGATAAAATACATTATTCCCATAACCGCATGCATGGAGTGCACCATTAAAGGCCTTTTGTCCATCAATTTGAAAAAATCGTAAAACGGCTGCATCAAAGGAGGCCCCACCCTGCTTTGCATTCTGGCCTTTACAATTCTCTCGACCCCGTAAACGAACCCTCCGATAACCGGAGCGAAAAGAGTTAAAAGTAACATAAACGTTTCAAACTTCATAACAAACCTCCTCCGAGAACTAACACCATTACAAACAAAGCAATACTAAACGCAATAAGATAATTCTCATATTTTGAAATACATACGAAATTATATGTTTCAATGTGTCTCGGGAACGCCTCCCCGCAGTTATACGGCATGGCCGTGTCAACTTTTTTGAAATGAACAAAAAACGGCAGAGCGTGAATAAGCAAAAGAATTATAAGCGCACCCATAATCTGCCAGAAATAAAGCGTCGAACTGTTAATTACAAGTGAGAGATTATCCGCATGAATATTCACAGATGCCGAGCTTAATTCATGCGCAATCGGAACTATCTGATTTGCTATAAACGGCGCGATAAACACTGTTAATATGAGCAGCCATACATAATACCAGATCGAAACAAAATTAAACCTGATAGGCAGCGGCAGGAGTTTTACTTTTTCAATACCGTGCGACTTTCTAACACTTATACCGAGCACTTTCATATAAAGAACGCTTAAAAACGCACTTCCGGCACCAACATATAAAATTACAAGCACATAGCTTCCGTGGGATAAAAATCCGCTTGCCTCTTCTATCATAATCCATTTACCTATAAACGTACCGAAAGGCACAAACGTCATATTTAAAAATCCGAAAAAAATAAACATAAGCGTAAGAGGCGCCCTTTCAATAAGCCTTCTCATCTCTTTTATGTATTTAACATGAAATACTTTTTCCAAAACCCCGGCTTCGATAAACAAAAACCCTTTTGCAAACGCATGAAACAAAATAAGAAGAAGACTTGCCGTAATAGCAATCGGCGTTCCTACAACTGCCGCAAGCATCATAAGCCCAAGCAGTGAAATAGTTGAATACGCAAGTATTTTTTTGAAATTATCCTGTGTAAGCGCAATAACCGCAGCCGCAACAAAAACAAACCCAGTCGTAATAATTAAAAGTTTTGCTAAAAGAGTTCCTTTTATGACAGGTGAAATCCTAAGAAGCAGATAAGGCGCGATTTTTACCATTGTAGCCGAATGTAAAATAGCACTTACCGGCGTAGGCGCAACCATGGCACCCAAAAGCCACTTGTGAAACGGCATCTGGGCGCCTTTTACCAAAGCGCTTAAAGACAGAAATCCCAAAGCAGCAAGTGAAACCATTTTAGGATTAGCATTTAAAAGATCCGTAAAATGATACATTCCGCTTGTTTTTATAAACGTAAGCAGTGCAAAAAGTATCGCAACCCCTCCTATCTGGTTCATCCATAAAGCTAAAACGGCATTATTTACAGCTTCTTTATCCATTCTGAATCTGATAAGCACATACGATGCAAGTGTAGTCGTTTCGAAAAGTGCAAAAAACCATTCGATATTATTTACACTGACGGCAAAATTCATAACACCCAAAAACCAGATTAAAACAGCAACAAAACTGTGTTTTCCTTTCTCGTCGTATTCCATGTATTTTGTGGCAAAAATAGCAATGGGAACACCTACCACGGCAACTATCATATACATAAACGCGGTAAGTTTGTCTACATATATATTCTCAGTGGTTGAATGTTCAATCATTAAAACGACAATAACAAGCAGTGCCAACTGCAATACCGCCAGGGCGGATACAAGCATACTTTTGTTTTTAACACCCTGATACAGAAAATATCCCAAAAGTCCGAAATCATACACCGTTATAAGATAATTCACCCACGCAGGCGTATCCATCAGGTACGGCAGATTTCCGCTTGAATACACCATCCATGCAAAAAACCCGAGTACAGGCAGCATTGCAAATGTCAAAACATTGGTGATAAAATCGTTTTTCGCCAGATAGATCACCAGTGCCGCAATCCAGGGCAGCACGATGCTCATTGTAATAAAAAGATCCATATTAACCTCCACAATAAAATTGAGATAATATAATGATAACAAAATGAATATTCATTTATGGATATATAAATTAAACTTATATTAAAAGTGTAGAAAAAAGTTACATTTTAAAAAATCAATCTATTTTTCTTTCATATCTTTTTATCATCGTGGGATTACCCTGCACTCCCCCCTGGTGTATATACAGTATATCTTTTAATTCGTAATAAAGCACGGTATCCCACCCAACAGGATCATAAAGCAGATCAAATTCCACCCCGGAATTTTTCAAATCATTCCATAACCCGTACAAATTTAAATAAAGTTTACCGAAATGGTATTTTTTGCGGGGTTTAAGAACGGTGGGTATTTTACCGCCGCCGAGCCATTTAAACTGTTTTTTAAGATAATTTTCATCCCCGACACAAGGAACTGTTAAAACCTCGACATTTACATGCTTTGACAAAAAATAAGCCGTGGTTCCGGTGCCGCTCGGAAGAAATATTTTCAGATTGTGTTTAAGTGCATATTCATTCACTTCTTTCGCCAATATTTTTATCCCTTCCTCGCTCTCTTTGATTCTTCCGCCTTCTTCAATAATCAACGTTTCTTTGTCTTTTAGGGATTTGACGAATTTAATAAGTCTTTCGCCTTTTAACTGGGTTTCTATGATATGGGCACCGTTTTGCAACGCTTTAAGATAATTGCCCTGGGGATTTTTTTTTAAAATCTTGGGTATATGATTGGTATAGTAAACAAACTCCCATTTTTTAATTCTGCAAAGCACGCTTAAACTCATCATTGCATTGGACTGGTTCGAACCGAATGACACAACCCTTTTTATACCGGGAAAATCGTTTTTTAAAAAATAGTAAAATTTTCTCGCCTTGTTGCCGTTAAATACAGGATCTAACAAATCGTCTCTTTTTACGTGATAGAAATTGTTTTTGAAGAAAAAGGGGGTAATCGGAGAATTTTTTATTCTCCAAAATTTTTTAATCATTAAACCGCTCTTAAATCTTTATAAGCTTCAATCACTCTGTTTTTCATGGATTTTTCACCCTCTCTTAGCCATTTTCTCGGGTCGTAATATTTTTTGTTAGGTTTATCTTCACCTTCGGGATTTCCGATTTGAGACTGAAGATAATCTTTGAATTTTTCAATATAGCCTTTAACACCGCTCCAGAAAGCCCACTGAGTATCGGTGTCGATATTCATTTTTACAACGCCGTAGTCAATAGCTTCATGAATTTTGCTAAGCTCACTTCCGCTTCCGCCGTGGAATACGAATCTTATAGGTTTGTCAACATTTAAATCAAACTCTTTTTTTACATATTCCTGAGAGTTTTTAAGAATTACGGGCTCAAGTTTAACGTGTCCCGGTTTATAAACACCGTGAACGTTTCCGAAACTTGCGGCAATTGTAAACAGATCGCTTACCTCACTGAGTTCTTTATAAGCATAAGCGACATCTTCGGGCTGGGTGTAAAGTTTTGAATTTTCAATTCCGGTATTGTCCACACCGTCTTCTTCACCGCCCGTTACTCCGAGCTCGATTTCAAGCATAATATCAAGCGCGCTTAATTTTTTAAGGTACTCTTTACAAGTCTGAACGTTTTGTTCTAAAGGCTCTTCGCTTAAATCAAGCATATGTGAGCTGAACAGAGGTTTACCGTATTTTTCTTTGTGTTTTGCGTTCGCCTCTATAAGTCCGTCAATCCATGGAAGAAGTTTTCTTGCTGCGTGATCCGTATGTAAGATTACAGGTATGCCGTAAGCCTCCGCTAATGTATGGATATGTTTGGCTCCCGCAACCGCACCGAGCATCGCCGCTTTTTGCCCGTCGTTATCAAGACCTTTTCCGGCCCAAAAATGCGCCCCGCCGTTACTGAACTGGATAATAATCGGCATATTTACTTCTTTTGCCGCCTCCATTACAGCATTTACGGAATTTGTTCCCACTACGTTTATTGCGGGAAGGGCAAAACCGCTTTCCTTACAGTAATCAAGAACTTTTGCAGCTTCGCTTCCGCTTAACACCCCCGGTTTTACAAAACTAAAATCCATTGCCTTCTCCTTTATTTAATTTTGATTTTAACGTCGGAAGAATCTTTAAGCTTTTGAATTTCTTTTTGCAGTTTTTCTCTTTTCAGATATTCTATAATTTGTAGTTTCACCTGATTTAAAGGCATATAATTTTTTTCGTTTTTAGCTTCAACCAAAATAACATGGTATCCGAATCTCGTTTTAACAGGTTTGAGGGTAAGCTCACCCGGTTTCATTTTATTTACGGCTTCCGCAAAAGGCTGTACCATCTGTTTAGGATCAAACCATCCGAGCTCTCCGCCGTTTACTTTCGTAGGTCCGGTTGAATATTTTTTAGCAAGTTCGGCAAATTTCTTTTCAAGGGCTTTGCCTTTTAATCCTTTAAGTTCGTTGATTAATTTTTCCGCTGTTTTTTCGTCTTTTACAACTATATGTCTCGCTTTAACCTTTGGTGTCGTTTTGAAATAAATGTCTTTGTTGGCTTCATAAAACTTTTTAACTTCCGCGTCCGAAATTTTCATATTGTTAAGTTTCTGTTTGAGCCAGTAATCAACTGCCATTTTTTTGACAAGGGCCTGAAACTGAGGAGTCTTTTCAACCTCTTTGGCTTTTTTGTATAAAACCATCGTATCGACGTACTGTTTTACAAACTGTCCAACGTGCTGAGCCGGAAGATCCTGAAGTCTTATCCTGTTATCCGCCGTCATTCCCTGTAAAAAGTTGTTTATGTCTTTTACAGTCACTTTTTTGCCGTCAATCGTAGCAACCACGGTATTATCCGTAAGGCCTTTCATTGGTTTTCCCGTCATTGCGGCATTGCCGCCCATACTTCCCTGCATTCCCGGAAAAGCGAACGCAGCCGCCGTAATTAATCCGCCTAATATTATTTTTCTCATAAACTCTCCTTATTTTTTATTAATTGTATTTGTTTAACGTTAATTATATCTTAATTAAGCCATATTGTGTATGACATTTTGAACGTCGTCAAGCTCTTCAAGCACTTCTATGAGTCTTTCCACCTTTTCGGCCGTTTCATCATCCACATCGCTTTCGTTTGTCGCAACCAGCTGAACGTTGCTTTCTATTATTTCAATTCCGTCAATACTGTTTACCGCTTCCAATACGCTATTAAAATCCTCGGGCGCCGTTTCGATAACCAGAACTTCTTCCAATTCTTTAATATCTTCCGCACCGGCTTCGATAGCCGTTTCCATAACCTCATCGTCTTTTTCGCTTCTGTTTACCACTATAACGCCTTTTTTTTCAAACATCCACGCAACACTTCCGCTGGTTCCGAGACTGCCGCCCGCTTTTTTGAATGCGTGTCTGATTTCCGCCACGGTTCTGTTTTTATTGTCGGTCAGGCATTCAACCATAATAGCAACACCGCCGGGACCGTAACCCTCATAACTGACCTCGCTTAAAGTTACGCCGTCAAGATTGCCGGTGGCTTTGTCAATCGCCCTTTGAATATTCTGCATTGGCATCGAGTCCGCCTTGGCCCTCTCAACCGCAAGCCTTAAAGCCGCGTTCGTCTCGGGATTGCCGCCTCCCTGTCTTGCAGCCGTCATAATGGCTCTTACGTGTCTCGTAAAAATCTTGCTTTTTTTAGCGTCCTCTTTCGCTTTTATATGTTTAACTTTAGACCATTTATTATGTCCAGCCATAATTCTCCTTTGCTAAAATATTCGTTATTATACTAAAAAAACCCGATGAGTAGATAAGTTGAGAGGCCGTGTAATACACAGAGGGCGGTTTTTAATATTTTTTTTATTGAAAACCTGAATAAAACTTACTTTTTATTTTTTTTAATGGTAATAGGCACACCCTGTGCGCCGGCATAGAAAACTATTATTTCCGCCGGTTTATCGCTTTCATTTTTTCCGTAGTGCCACTTATTCACTACTTCAACGATTGAGTCGCCCGCTTTTAAATGTAATGTTTTATTGTCATCCGTAACAACGGTCAACTCCCCTTTTAACAATACACCAGCGTTTATTACGGGATGTTTATGTATAGGCAACCGGCACTTGGGAGGAATGGTGATTCTTAAAATCGTAATTTCCGGTTTCCCTTTTGGGTAATGCGGCAGAGCTTCTCCGTCCCAGCTCATACCGGTTTTAGTTAAAACAACCACTTTTACCTTATTTAAATCCCCGGCACAGACATGAGTTATTAACGACAATGACAAACATATTCCGCAAACTAATTTTTTCATCCTTTTTCCTTTGATAAATATAAGTGTCTCACTTAAATCATTCTAACACAAAGAACATATTTTGTCAAAAAACCGGTTTATTTTTTCTATATGTTATAATTTTAAAAACTGCAAAGGTGTTTAATGGTTTTAAGAACCCCCGAAGAGCTTAAAGAGATTAAAAAACGTTTTTTAGAACACTACAAAGGAAGCCAAACGGAATTAAACTACAAAAACGACTACGAACTTTTAATAGCCATTATTTTAAGCGCCCAGTGCACCGATAAAAGGGTAAACATAATCACACCCGAACTTTTTAAAAAATATCCGGATATAAAATCCCTCGCGTGTGCAGATTTAAACGATGTAAAAAACATTATAAAATCCTGTTCTTTTTTTAACAACAAAGCGAAAAACATAGTCGAAATGGCAAAAATAGTAAGAGACAAATTCAACTGTAAAATCCCTCGCAGCCACAAAGAACTTATAAAACTGCCGGGAGTCGGAAACAAAACCGCAAACGTCTTTTTGATAGAGCTCAACGGAGAAAACAGAATGGCGGTGGACACACACGTCTTCAGGGTCGTACACAGATTGGGAATAACCGATGCAAAAACGGTGAAACAGACGGAAAAAGATTTGATCAAAGCCTTTAAAACCGACCTAAACGAGCTTCATCAGGGATTTGTACTTTTCGGAAGATATATATGTACGGCAAAAAACCCGAAATGCGAAAAATGTTTCGTAACCGATTTTTGCGTTTCTAAAGAAAGTTTTAAAGCAAGATAACTATTTTTCAAACACCAAAATCCATTTTTCAATCTCTCCGCTGCCGTACAAAGAAACGGGTATTTTGTTAATAAATTTCATACCTGTAAATTTGCAGATTTTTTCCACACTGTGATAATACTGTACTATATTCGCCTGAAATTTCTTATAACATTCGTTTTCTTTCTCGAAAAGAGTTATTTCGGTTGTCAACACGTCGTCTTCAAAATCGGAATATAAAACGCCGAATCTGTTTTCGTCCTCCGCTTTGAGAGTGCCTATTGCCAAATCGTTCATTGCAAAATAGCTGTTTGCATCGAAAATAAAATATTTTTTAGTAACTTTTTCCACACATCCAAAAAATTTTTTAAGCTCTTTGTCGTTCATGTAATTGATTACGTCAAAAATTGCTACACAGGCGTCAA
The DNA here is from genome assembly GCF_053994455.1 of Nautilia sp. Classification (NCBI taxonomy): domain Bacteria; kingdom Pseudomonadati; phylum Campylobacterota; class Epsilonproteobacteria; order Nautiliales; family Nautiliaceae; genus Nautilia; species Nautilia sp. Next base: position 8,607 of record NZ_JBMYAU010000100.1, read on the forward strand.
ATGTTTCATCCATATCACAGACATCCTTAACCGCACAGTCGCATTTATACGCCGCCCTTTTAACCTGTGTGCTGCTTAAATCTATTCCTTTAACCTTTAAACCGCTCGATTTTGCCAGTTCGCAAAAATCACCGCTTCCGCAGCCTATGTCAAGAACGTTTTCAACACCTAAATTCAGCAAAATGGCTATAAATTTACTCCACAAAATATTAGCGGCTTCCTTGTCCAAAAAAAGATCTTCTATTTTTCCGTAAAGTTCAAGCCCCATGCGCAGCCTTTATTTTTTCAAGAATACCCGTAATTTCATATTTTTTTTCTATAAAGGAATTTTTATTGGCTATTACCCTGGCACTCGAATACATTATAACCTCTTTTTCCTCAAGTCCGTTTTCTTTAAGCGTGTTGCCCGTTTCCACTATATCCACAATAACGTCGCTAAGTCCCACAAGAGGGGCGAGTTCGATTGAGCCGTTTAGTTTGATTATACTGGCCGGAATACCTTTTTTTGAAAAATATTTTTTGGCTATGTTTTGCAGTTTGCTTGCAACCTTTATTTCCGTTTTGTTTTTATAGCTCTCATCCCCCCTGATTCCCGCAACGCTTACCCGGCATTTACCGAGCCCTAAATCCATAAGTTCCAAAACATCGCTTTCAAGCTCATCCAGCACGTCAAACCCTACAACCCCCATATCCGCGGCCTGGTTTTCGACATAAACGGCAACATCCCAGTTTCTGACGTTTAAAAATGTAAAACCCGCTTTTTTCAAAATAAGCTTTCTGTTTTCAAACTCAAATTCCTCATTAAATATTTTTTTAAAAATAGACAGTACTTCTTCGGCAATTCTTCCTTTAGGCAAAGCTATCGTTAAACTCATTTTTTCTCCATTTCACTTATCGTTATTAACATCCCCCTAAACACCAAATCCTCAATATATTCGGAATTTTCAAACATTTTAGAAATCACCTCTCCGTCACCGCCCGTAAAAAACACCCTACCGTTTTTCGCCACTTTTTCTATCACACATTTTACGGCCCCGATACTTCCGTAATTCAAGGCCTCCCGAGTGGAGTTCGGTAAAGTTTCCTTTATAATTAAGGGCTCAAATTTTAAAACTTCTGAAATTGTACCAAAAGCTTTTTTAAAAGCATAAATCCCGGGCATTATTACACCGCCTTTATGACGTCCGTTTTCCATAACGTCGATGGTGATAGCGCTGCCGGCGTCCACAACCACGCCGTCTTTTACACTTTTACAGGCCATTATTCTGTCTATACCCAATCCTTCGTAAGATGTATTAAACCTGACATATTTTTTTAAATTAACGGCATACGGGTTTTTTTTTAAAAATTCCCCTTCTTTTTTTTTATTTACGCTTATGTAATACACATCTTTGTTAAAAAATTCAACGTCCGAAATATGTCTTATCACACCCTCCTGCCATACGTGAATATTAGTATTTCCTATATCCACCAGAGTCATATTATTTTCCACTCCTTCATTTTATCTTTCGCTTTTGAGCAGATAGGCCCGTTTAAAATTAAAATTTTCTTTTTATAACCGAAATTAATCTTGTCCGGTATTAAGGATTTTAACATTTCCGTATCCTTAAGAGAAAACCTACTTTTTTTGTATATTTCTATTATCAGGCAGTATTCGTTTTTCAGGTTGATTCCCACATAAACCTTCAGCTTTTTTCTTGTTTTCGGTTTAAGATTTTCCAGTTTTTTACAGATAATATTCTGTTTTCTCAGTTTTTCAACAAGCTCTTTCAAAATTTTCCTTATTCATATTTTTACCATGGCGCAATCGCACTCCAAAATTTGGCAAACCAGTTCTGCTCCGTATAACGTTTCACGTCCCCTTCGGTTTTGTAAGCTATTTTCGCATCCGAAATATATTTCGAATCGATGGTGTTGTCGGAAGAGATGTCCTGAGGTCTTATAACCCCGCTTATCTGGATTATCTGTTTCTGACCGTCCACGTATATTTCCCTCGTACCGGATATAAAATAATTGCCGTTTTTCAAAACCTTCACTATTCTCGCACTTACAGTGGTCTGAAAACTCTCGTTTCTCTGCTGCGTGCCGCTTCCCTGGAACGTTCTCGAAGAGTTCATAGAAGGAAGGTTGACACTGAATCCCGTTTTAGCAACACTCAGATTTTTTCCGGCAACGCTTACCCCTCCGCTTATTCCGGCGTCAAAAAGGCCTCCTGCGTCGGTATTAGCCTCACTTAATTTTTTACTTGCCTGCGTTGACTGTTTAACCTCTTCGGTTATAACGACCGTTACGATATCGTTAACCTTCATAGCTTTCGTATCGGAAAAAAGATTGTCCCCGTTCGTAAAAAGAGAGCCGGGATTGTTTTGCGGAATTTCATTATCAAGACTCGGCATCTGTTCCACATATTTAGGAGGCTTCATATTTATAGAGGGATCCATAGGATGTGTAGCGCATCCGCTTATAATAAACGCCGCCATCGAGGTTAAAACAATATACGTTTTCTTCATAAAAAGCCTTTTTTTAAAAAAGAGCAAAAATTATTCCGTTTTACCTTTTAAAGATAAAACCGCTTTTTTAATATCTTTTTGTCTCATAAAATACTCGCCTACCAAATATGCGTCAACCCCGTTTTCGGCAAGCCTTTTTACGGTTTCAAAATCGTTAATACCGCTTTCCGCAACGATTATCGCACCTTCGGGAAGCAGAGGCATAAGTTTCTTGCTTAAATCCATATCCATTTCAAACGTTTCAAGATTCCTGTGGTTGAAACCTATTATCTCCGCACCAGTTTCAAGCGCTTTTTCCAAATCTTCCTCGTCGTGAATTTCAAAAAGCACTTCTAATCCGGTGTTTTTTGCAAAAACGTATAATCTTTTCAGCTCTTTTACATCCATAGCCTTTGCAATAAGCAGTATAAAATCGGCTCCGGCCGCATACGCCTCGGCTATCTGGAATTCGTCGATGATAAAATCCTTTCTTAAAAGAGGCACCGGGGAAAACCTGCTAATTTCCATTAAATATTCCAGACTCCCCTGAAAAAAATGAGGCTCCGTTAAAATACTCATAGCATCGGCCGCTTCAGCATACTCCTTAGCAATTTCAACCGGATTGAAATCTTCCCTGATAACCCCTTTAGAGGGACTTGCCTTTTTAACTTCCGCTATTATTCTGTAAGGATTATCCGGTGTGGCTTTCAGCGCTTTTTTTACATCCCTAAACTCCCTATTTAAAGAGAGCAGTTTTTTAAAATCACTGTCGTATTTTCTTTTCTCCAAATCTTTTTTTGTTCTGTTTATGATTTTTTCGAGTATCATCCGAATCCTTTTTGCTTTTTAGACATTTCAAAATCATCTTTTTATGTTTTAAAATTTCACTATCTTTTAAAGTGAGGTTTTTTATTATTTCCCACGCTTCTTTGCATTTATTGAGTTTATAATACCCCCATGCCAGAGAATCGATGTATTCTTCGTTGTCAGGTTTCAATTCGACGGCTTTTTGTACGTATTTAAGCCCCTTTTTAACGTCGATACCGTAATTAATCATCAAATAACCGGCAAAGTTATACAAATATGCGTCCGGGTAAAACCTTAATAAATATTCAAGTTTCGGTATAAGTTTTTCGGCCGTTTTTTTAGAGGGTTCAGCTTCGTATTCGTATGAACAGTATTTTAACAAATACCTCAGATTGGAAGTGTCCTCATACAGTTTGTACGCATAAAACGCCGCCTTTTTAAAATCTTTTTTCGTTTCGTAAACTATAAGCATGTATTCGTCTCCGAGATTGTTTTTATCTATAAGTCCGAGTGCTTTTGCGTATTCTCCGTTATCGAGATAAATTCTAAAAGCAAACATAAGATATTTCTGATCAAACCTTCCCATTTTTTCATAAATGTTCGCAAGGTTGTCATAATCGTATGTCTGTTTGTATATTATAGCAAGCCTCAGACACACGTCGTACTCACATCCGTACATATCGAGATGTGTCCTTAAATATGCCAGGGCTTCGTTGTATTTTTTTATTTTAATGAGTAAATCGACAAGCTGAAGAAGCGTGTTTTTGTCGTGGTTTAACGCATAAAGGGATTTCAGATAATCGGCCGCTTTTTTTAAATTGTTCTCTTTAAGGTAAATATACGACATCATTCTGTAAAAAAACTCGTCTTTTTTATTAAGTTTCGTCAACAACTCTTTTTTCGCCTCGTTCGGTTTTTTGAGTTCCAAAAGGGCGAGTATTTTATACATAAAAATTTTTTTATCAAAACCGTGTTTTAAAAACACGTCGCTCAGTTTTACAACTTCTTCATACTTTTTCATATAAAACAGTTCTTCAACCGTTTTTTCATAATATACCGGTTTTTTCGTTTTTTCGTATAAAAACTTATACATATCAACAGCCGCACTCAGATTGTTTTCATTTTCATACATCAACGCTTTTATAATGTACTCATCTTCGTTCGGAATCACTTTTTCACCGATTTTAGGGCTTTTGACACTACATCCGGTTACCATTAAAAGCAATAAAACCAAAATCAGAATTTTTCGGTTACTCATTTTCCATTTTCCGTTACAATAATTCCCGGACACTCTTTTTTCAGTTCGTCGATTCTGTTTTTATAATAGTCCCAAAAAGGAAAACTCCTGCACTGAGCCGGTCTTACCGGATATATTTCACACCCGTTTTTAAAAAAAACACAGGCGTATCCGTTTTTGTAAGGTTTTTCCTTTAAAGAATATCTGTACCCGACCTTTATTAAAAACGTTTTTTTAAAAATTTCTTCACTGATATTTAAAAATTCGGAAATGTTTTTAATCTCCCGAGATGTAACCCAGATATAGCCGCTTTCTCCTATGCAGCAGTTCCCCTCGCACTCGTTACATGCATCCGCATCAAATTTATAAGGAAAATTTTCTTTTTCAATAATTCTCAATTTTCAATTCTCCATTTTCAATTATATTTTCACGCTTTTAGTAGCCGCTTTTTTATAAATTTCCGCAGCTTCTTTCGAATAGTTTTCGCCCTCAAACCCTATTAAAGGCGGATGTATGTTTATCATAGATTTCGCATGTCTTTTAGCCCTGATCATTACAAGCGTCGCTTTTTTCGAAATTTTAGGATACATAAACCTTATATCCGTTATTTTCAAAGGTTTAGGCATTTTTGAAATTATATCATCAATTCTTTTGGCATCATAACAAAATATAAACTCGCCTCTTTCTTTTAAAATCCTGTTAACTTTGTCAAAAAATTTTTCCATAGGAAGGTATTCCTCATATCTCGCCATTTTCAAAATTTCATTTTCACTTTTTAAACTTCCCTGATAAAAAGGCGGATTCGATATTATAAAATCAAATCTTTTTTCAAATTCGTATTTTAAAAAATCGCCGTTTACCGCTTCCGCACTTAAAGCGTTTTTATTAATGTTTTTCAGAATGAATTCATACATCACCTTCTGCTTTTCTATAACGGTCAAATTTACCGCCGGAAAATCCCTTTTTATCAGAAGTCCCAAAACACCGCATCCTCCGCCGACTTCCAAAACATCGCCTTTTATATTGAAACGCGTTATGAAATCATACAAAAACATAGTGTCGGAATTGTAACAATAACCGTTTTTCGGCTGGTATAGCACCATCAGTCGGTAAGTCCTAATTCATCCAAAACGGGTTTAATGTCTTCCTGATAGTATTTCATAAGAAGACTCGGAATCAAAGCCATCGCTTTTTCGTCGTTTCTCCATTCTTCAATCTTTTCCAAAATAACACCTTTTTTCTTTTCGTCTATATGTTTTGCTTTTTTTATTTTATTTTTTATTTTATCAATCATAACAATCCCTTTTTTTTAGTAAAATTATAACTAAAAAGGTGGATTTTATGATTATAATACCGGCACGTTTGTCATCAAGCAGACTTCCTAACAAAGTTCTTGCCGAAATAAAAGGCAAACCGATGATAATATGGTGTGCCGAAGTCGCTAAAAAAGTCGATGACGTATGTATCGCCACGGATTCCGAAGAAGTTATAAAAGTGTGTAAAAAATACGGTTTTGAAGCAGTTATGACAAATGACAGACACCAAAGCGGAAGCGACAGAATAAAAGAGGCTGCCGACATTCTCGGATTAACGGATAAAGACAGTGTTATAAATATGCAAGGCGACGAACCGTTTTTGGAACCGGAAATATTAAGCTCCGTTAAAAACAAACTTCAAGACATCAAAAACAGAAGTTTCGCAATGGTAAGCTGCTATAAGGAAATCGACGAAATACACGCAAGTGACCCTAACCTCGTAAAAGTAATTATGGACAAAAACGAGGACGCCATCTATTTTTCGAGAAGCAAAATCCCGTATAACCGTGACGACGTTCCCCACCAGTATTACGGACACATAGGAATTTACGGATTTACAAAAAAAAGCCTTGATGAATTTGTAACCATGAAAGGTACGCTTGAACATATAGAAAAACTCGAACAGCTAAGGGTTATAGAAAACGGCAAAAAAATAGCCATGATTAAAGTTAAAACGAAAAGTTTCGGAATAGATACGAAAGACGATCTTGAAAAGGCAAGAATTTATGCAAAAAATCGCAGTTAGTATAGGTGATTTGAACGGAGTGGGAATCGAAATAGCCCTAAAAAGCCATGAAAAAATAAAACAGTGGGTCGAGCCTTTATACTGTATAAACAAAACAATGCTAAAAAAAGCGGCAAAACTTTTAAATTATGAAATTCCGGACGATTTTAAAATTATAGAAGTGGAAGGGAATTTTGACATAAAGCCCGGAAAAATTGACGATAAAAGCGGAAAATATTCGTATGACAGTTTTATAACCGCAATAAATTTAGCCAAAACAAAAAAAGCAGACGCAATAACAACGCTGCCCATAAACAAGGAAAGCTGGGCTAAAGCCGGAATCAAATACAAAGGCCACACTGAAGTGTTAAGGGATGTTTTTAAAAAAGACGCCATTATGATGCTCGGATGTGAGGATATGTACGTTGCCCTTTTTACGGAGCATATACCGCTAAAAAATGTGGCCGAAAGGGTAAAAAAAGACAATTTAATAAAATTTTTTATAGATTTTTACAATTCGACAAATTTTCATAAAGTAGGAGTCCTCGGACTGAATCCTCACGCCGGTGACGGCGGGGTATTGGGAGATGAAGAAATTAAAGAGATCTTGCCTGCAATAAAAGAAGCCAATAAAATAATTAACAAAGACTTCTACTACGGCCCTCTTGTTCCCGATACAGCTTTTTCTTCGGGCAAAGGAAGATATATTGCGATGTATCATGATCAGGGACTCGCGCCTCTTAAAGCGCTATACTTTGACGAAAGCATTAACGTCAGCCTTAATTTGCCTATTTTAAGAACGTCCGTAGATCACGGTACGGCTTTTGACATTGCATATAAAGGCAAAGCAAAGACCAAAAGTTATGAAAATGCGATAAAATATATCCTAAATCATAAAAAGTTGACTTAAGTCAATTTTTTAATTTCTCTTCTTCGGTATACTTAAACAAAAAAAAGGATTAACATGCAAAGATTAATCAGATTTCAGCATGAAAGTTTCATTAAATTTATCTATGGGGCGGTAATGGTAAAAGAACAGGCCGCAAAAAAACTGCTTGAAGATATTGCTATGTTCAAATACCGCCATATGGTATGGGCTATGGCCGATGCGGTTAAAGCGGACATAAAATTCGATATGGATTTTAAAATAAACGAAATAAAAAAAATAGAACAGCAAAGCGAAGAGGATCTTTTAGAGGTATTAATCAATGACTTGGAAGAAAATCTCAGAAGTTACGAAGAAATCAAAACCCCTTCAACAGGAAGATTCAAAAACGACGACGAATATTTCTTAAATCAGCTTAAAAAACTCGACTTAGAAGGAAGTATTAAAGCGTTTAATCAGTCAAAAGAGTTACCGGGCGTTGAGCTTGAAGAAAACGCAAAAGCGGCGCTTGTATTTTTCTTAATGGAAGAAACGTTTAAAGAGTATGAACTTATTACCATTTACAGTTACCTGAAAGTTCATTCGAACGAAGTTGATGCAAATTCCGCCTTTACGGATCTTGCATACGATTCGATTTATCATTTGAGAAGATTTGCCGAACTTGCCGCTCAGATGGGTGTTTTAACACTTCCTCGCCCTATTCCGCACGACAAATACGAAAATATCGGGATTGTGGAATTTTTAAAAGAAAACATCGAAGAAGAAATGGACGCCGAAAAACAGTGTCTGATTTTAGCCGAAAAAATAGGAAACGAAGAGCTCAGCAACTTCTTACTCTTCATCTCAAGACAGGAAGTATATCACGCGGAACTTCTCCAAAGAGCGCTTGATGCGGTAAAAAAATAATTTTTACCGCTACTTTTTCACCACTTCGTCACCCGCTTTCCACGGCGGTGAAACAATTGATAAAAACTCAAGCCCGTTTTTAGAGCTTTTGACATAAAAACTTACCTGAGGGGCGATGTATATACTCATTTTTTCTTTCAGTTTTATTTTTTTACCCTCTATAAACATAACACCGCCGCCTTTGATAACATAAAGCACCTGGTTTGAACTTTTCAGATAATGAGGCTTTGTGGTCGAATTCGGTTTGAGCACCGCATAAGCCACACTGAAGCCCGGGTTTACAGGATCGTTTTTTTCGTTTATAAGCTCATGAACGGTAAATCCGCCTCCCGCTTTAATACTATAGGTGTTTTCAAAGTTTTTTACGAGATAATTGGGCGTTGCAAACAGTAAACACGCCAAAAAGAGAATTGTTTTTTTCATACAAACCCCTTTTACCGAAAGTTTTATATATTATAACTCCGAAAATTTAATTTAAGCTTAACAACGGTTAAAAGTAAAAAGGGGAAAAAGAAGTGTTAGGCGTT
>NZ_JBMYAU010000101.1:0-3604 GCF_053994455.1 Nautilia sp.
TTTTGAATATCCTCTTTAAACTTCTCAATTAAAAATCTCCCCTCTTTATCAAAATATTCAGGAAAAAGTCTCTTTAACTCCTCAATTTTTGAAGAGATATCAATTTCACTCAGTTTTTCTTTTTTCATTCAATCTCCTTAAATTCTCTTTCATCCACATAAAAAAATTTTCCCTTAGCTTTTTTACCCGTTATTTTTTCCACCGCCGATTTATAGTTGTTTATTTGATCCACATATTTGCTTTCATCATTTGGGCGTGTAGTTTTGTAATCTATTATCAAAAGTTCTTCTTCTACAAACAAATCTATCCTCCCTACCTTTCCTTCAACAATATAGGCAAGCTCTTTTTTACCGTTTGGAATCAGAGGTTTTGAAGCCTCATACATTTTCTTAACTTCCTCAATATCGCAAAAATCCCCGTATCTGTTTCTAACGGCTTCTAAATCCTCGCATTCAAACGCGTAATGCAGTGCGTTTCCAAGAAAAATGGCTTCGTAATCGTTTGGCTTGTATTCTTCCTCTTTAATTAAATTTTCCTGTTTTCCGATATTTATTATTTCGATTTTTACAGGCTTAGTTTTTTCTTTATTTTTATTTTCGCTTGGAATAACCTCGCCTTTTTGCATTTTTTCAAGACTGCTTACAAAAGCCGAATAACTTTTACCTTGTTTTGTTTTTTCGCTTCTTTTTAAAATAATTAAAGAGTTTTTAGCCCTTGTAAACGCGACGTATTCCGCATTTTTTTTGTCTTCCTCTTTTAGGCGCTCTTCCTTTTTTAAAATTAAAGAATAATTTTTATCAATTATCTCCCTATTTGGAATTTTTAATTTAATATTTTTTAATTTTGCATTTTCGTAATAAAAAACAATATTACCGCTTGGATTTTCTCTATCGCTTAACCTGTCAAGAACTATAACATTATCAAATTCAAGCCCTTTACTTTTATGAATGGTCATAATTACAATTCCGTCAAACTCACTTAACGGCAACTCTTCTTCATATGAATCAATCTCTTTTACAAAATCAAAAAGAGTGTCATATTTTTTAGAGTGATAAAGAAGTTTTAGACTTGCTTCATCTAAAAGGTTAAATTTATCAATTATCTCTTTTATCATCAAAACAGGTCTATCAATTTTTATATCAATCTCTTCTTCACTCCATTTTTTCCCAATTAATGAGAGAAAATTTAATTTTTCGATTTTTAATTTTGGATTGTTTAGATATTTCATAAGAGAAACAATCGCTTTTGCGCTTTTTTGTGAAATTACTTTTGCCTTTTTAGCGCTTACCGCTTTTTTACCGCAACTTGCTAAAAACTCGCTTAAATCTAAAATATCCTCGTTCTTATGCACAAGGACGGCAATATCTCTGTCTTTTACTCCGTTTTCATTTAAAAATTTAATTTTTTCATAAACTTTTTCAAATGCATTCTCTTTTGTAATTTCATCAACCTCAATATATCCTTCTTTTTCGCTTTTTACTTTTTCTTTCAAATCAAATTTTTCATTTACAAATTCGACTATATTTTTTGCGCTTCTGAAATTTGTATCAAGTCTTTCAACCTCTAACCCAAAAGGCTTATATCTTTTTGCAACCTCATCAAAAAGCTCTTTTTGACCTCCGCGAAAACGATAAATTGCCTGTTTTTTATCGCCTACATAAAAGAAACTCCTAAACTCTTTTCTTCCAATTCCGCTTGCAATTTCGTCAATTATAGGCTCAAAAATCTCCCACTGAGTAATAGAAGTATCCTGAAACTCATCCATTAAAATATGATTGACCCTGCTGTCAAGTCTAAAATATAAAAAGTCTCTGTTTAACTCCTCTTCTCTTAAAAGAGCATAAACTAAATGCTCAATATCCTTAAAATCAAGTAAATTTTCATCTTTTTTTAGCTTCCATTTAAGCTGTTTGTATTTATCGTAAAAATCAAAAAGATTTTTAAAGAATTCATATTCCATATAATCAAAATACTTTTTAAAAAACTTTTTAAGTTCAACTAATATATTCTCAAACCAATTCTGATACAATCCTTTTTTCTTAAAATAAGAATATTGTTTTAACTCTTCTTTTGCAAACCAAGTAGTATATGGTACTTCGTAAAAATCTATATTTACAGCTTTTATTGCGCTATTGCTTGATAATTCATGATTTAGAATATACTCTTTTAATCTATTAAAAGCATTTTTTGCCTTAGTATCGTCAGGCTTTTTTATTGGCAAAAGAGTTAAATTTTGAAGCTCTTTATCTTTTTCATAAAGCTCTTCAAATAAATTGATAAGTTTTGTAAATTTTTCTTCTTTTTTTGCAATATCTATTAAAGTTTTAAAATTTTTTTCATCCAAACTTTTTAAAAAAGCTTTAAAAACAATCTCATTATCAACCGCCCCAATATTAAAATTGCTTCTTACTCCCGCAAAATAGCTGAATTTCCTAAGTATTTTATTTATAAACGAATCAATCGTCTGAATATTTACATCGCCTTTTAAAAACTTCTCAAGCAGATTATTTTTTCTTTTTAAAAGTTCTTCTTTATTTATACCTATTTCATTACAAATCATATTTACAACGTTTTCATCATTTCCTAATTCTTTTAAAAACTTGACGATTCTCTCTTTCATTTCGTTTGCGGCTTTATTCGTAAAGGTAATAGCCACGATATTTACGGGTGATTCCACATTCAAAAGCGAAATATACCTGTTTGCCAATCTAAACGTTTTGCCGCTTCCGGCACTCGCACTTACAGCCAATAGTCTTTTCATCATTCTCTCCCGCATGCGGTTTTGTATTCGCAGTACTTGCAAATCTCAGCCGCAGTTTTTGTTTTTTCTTTTCCGTTTATTTCATACACAATATCCTCGGCTTCTCTCACCTTTTTTGGAAGGTTACTCAAAACATCATCAAGCGTCTTAGTTTTTACAACGCCCTCTATTTTTTTGGAATTAAAAATATCCCATATTATCGTTTTTATGTTTTTACCCTTAAAATTTTCCTTTGCCCACAGAAAATAAAAGGTGGTCTGAAGCTCATACGGATAGTTTTCGCTTAATTCGGCGCTTTTTGAGGTTTTATAGTCAATCAACACTATTTCGTCGTTTTTTAAATCAATCCTGTCAACCCTTGCGGCAAGGTCTAATCCTTTATAATTAAATTTAATGTATTTCTCAGGCAGGGTTTTGGAATATTTCATCTCTTCAAAGTCTTTTTTTGCAAACTCTTTGATTTTATCATCCCACTTTACAAGCACATCAAAAAGCAGCTTTTTATCGGTTATTCTTTTTGTTATTTCGTCAATCAAAGCATTATAATATTCTTTTTCATTGTTTCTTTTACTTTTATTTTTTACAACCTCTTCAAACTCATCATGAAAAATATTACCAAAAAACTCCTCTTCGCTCTCTTCTTCATTAACAATTTCCAAAACATTGGCAAAATAATATCTTTTTGGACACTCTATCAGGGTTTTAAGCTGTGTCGGATACAAAGGGAATTTAATTTCAAACTCATAGTCATACCGCGCGATTTCTTTTTCTTTAGAATACTCAAGCACGGCAAATTTATATTTTTCGTCAATTTTTACCGCTTTTTCCTCATCAAAACCGGGA
>NZ_JBMYAU010000102.1:0-3667 GCF_053994455.1 Nautilia sp.
GATATGGCAATGGGCGGAAGCTCAAATACCGTACTTCATATGATGGCTATAGCTAAAGAAGCGGATGTTGATTTTGATTTACATAAACTAAACGAAATCGCAAGACACACTTCACACATTGCAAAAATTTCGCCGTCACTTCAAACGGTTCATATGGAGGATATCCACAGAGCCGGCGGAATGAGCGCGGTTATGAAAGAAATCAGCAGAAGAAGCGATACAATCCTTTACCTTGACAACCCTGTAATCGAAGGAGGCACTGTAGCCGACAGAATCAAAGACGCCGAGGTTAAAGACCCGGAAGTAATCCACCCTATCGAAAACCCTTACAGCAAAGTGGGAGGTCTTGCCATACTTTTCGGAAACCTCGCGGAAGAAGGATGTGTTATTAAAACCGCCGGGATAATCGGTGAGAGAAAATTCAAAGGCCGCGCGGTTTGCTTTAATTCACAGCAAGAAGCGATTGAAGGCATCACAGGCGGAAAAATCAAAAAAGGCGACGTTGTCGTTATCAGATACGAAGGTCCTAAAGGGGGTCCCGGAATGCAGGAAATGCTTGCACCTACAAGTCTTATTATGGGTATGGGGCTCGGTGATAAAGTAGCACTGATTACCGACGGTAGATTCAGCGGCGCCACAAGGGGGCTTAGTATCGGTCACGTAAGCCCGGAAGCGGCTGAAGGCGGAATGATAGGTCTTCTTAAAGATGGGGACATAATTGAAATAGACGTTGATAATTTCTCAATAAATGTCGATTTATCTGATGAAGAGATTGAAAAAAGAAAAAAAGAATTCACCCCTATTAAAAAAGAAGTACCGGGCAAATGGCTAAAACAGTACAGAAGTTTAGTTACCAACGCAAGTAACGGTGCTGTTTTAAGGGCTGAATAGAGTTTTTGCCCTTTCGGGCATAAAGGCAAAAGATGCGGTCAAAAATATATATATTGGTAATAGTGTTGTTTAGCTTAATTATCGGGATTTCTTTTTATGAAAGCGTACAAAGTATAAATACGTTTATCAAAGAAGAATCCAAACAGCATTACAAAATCAGATCAAAAGAATATAACGTCTTTTATCAAAATAAAAAGACCTTTTTAAATTCATTTGCTAAATTTCTTTCATCATCCGAACAGGTAAAAAAAGCATATCTTGAAAACAACCGTACGCTTTTAATCAATTACGTAAAACCACTGTATGAAAACCTGTATCCAAACCACATAATTGAGGAAATTCACTTTTTTAAAAAACCCGCAATAAGTTATGTAAACTTCGCAAACCTAAAAAAATACAATTTTAGCGTGGCAAAAGCGAGAGCCGACATCGTATGGATTAACACATCCTTTTCACCTTCAATACATTTTTACGTATGCCGTCTGTATCCGGGACTTCGCGCCACATATCCCATAATTTATAAAGACAGACTCCTTGGAAGCGTCTCTTTTGGAATCCATATAAACGAATTTAAAAAGCTTTTTGAAAAAGCGGGCGCAAGGGAAGTTACCATATACTTAAACGACACAACACTTAAAAAAATGCTTCTTCCGGCTAAATACGAATTTTATAAAAAACTTCCGTTATATTACGGTTACAGGGTTTTAGGCAAACCGTTTGAAAATATCAGCTTAAAAGAAGGCTATCAGACACTGCATCATTGCGTATATACAAAAATAAAAATTACCGACTTTTTTGAAAACACCATGGCTTATCTGGTTATAAGAGACAATTTAGGAGAAACCGTTGACACTGTAAGCAATGTTTTAAAAGAAAAAACTATTGTTGAAATATTAAGTTTTTTCATTATATTTGCAATAATTTTTATAATCTTCAAATGGCTGTTTGACAAATTAAACGAAATAAACTGGATTTTGTATTACATAAAAACGCATAAATTTGACAAAATTCCGAAAAAAACAAAAGAAAAAGACGAATTAGACGTTTATAAAAACAACCTCATCGACGTTGCGCAGCGTATAAAAGCGTATATAAATCTGTTAAATAGCGAAATTGAAGAATACAGCGCAAAAGCCTATCAGGACGTTTTAACAAAAACGCTAAATAGAAACTTTTTAGAGGAAAAAGCGGATGAGCTGTTTATTAAATTTGAACTATCTAAAAAACCGGTCGGAATCATAATGCTTGATATTGACAATTTTAAAAAAGTCAATGACACATACGGACATGATGTCGGAGATATGGTTTTAATAAAATTAGCCGAAACAATTAAAACCGACATCAGAAAAGAGGATTTGTTCATAAGATACGGGGGTGAGGAATTTTTAATCATTTTACCGAATTCCAACATAGAAAATACATACATAGTTGCTGAAAAGATCAGAAAACATATTGAAGATATTACACTTGAAATTGGTCACAAACATCTGAAATTTACAATAAGCTTGGGTATAAGTGAGATAAGAGAGGGTGACATTTCAATATTTGATGCAATAAAAAGAGCGGATATTAATCTTTATGAGGCTAAAAGAAACGGTAAAAACAGAGTAGAAATATAATGAATCAAATAATAAAATCCTCTCTAAAAACGGCTATTTTAATTATTAAACTTGTTATACCGTTTTATCTTTTAGCGGATATTCTGATTTATCTTGGAATACTACAAAAAATATCCTTTATTTTTGAGCCGGTTACTTCGATTATGGGTTTAAATCCCGAAGTTTCCCTCTCAATCGCCGCAGGTGTTTTATTTAATCTTTACGCGGCCATCGCGTTTGCCGCGCCTTTGGGACTGACTTCTTATGAATGGACTGTTTTGGGACTTTTTTTGGGAATAGCCCATGCCCTGCCCGTAGAAAACACCATTATGAAAAAACTCTCAATGCCTCACTGGTATTCCACATTGCTTAGAATCGGAGTCGGAATCATAGCGGTAATTCTTTTAAGAACGATTCCGATTCACATAGAAGGCAAAACCCTTCAAAAAGAAATCACTCTCCCCCATTACGATTCGTTTTGGAATATGATAGGCTCATCTCTATATAATGCATCCGTCTTGGCGGTTAAAATCATTATCCTTATTACGGTAATTATTTTTATAATGCACTTTATTAGAACAAAACTTTTTAAAAACAAAAACCTGAGCGCCTCATTTTCAATTATTACCGGAATCATTTTAGGAATTACATACGGAGCCGGGGTTTTGATAGCAGAAAAAGACAAACTCACCAAAAAAGAGCTTTTGTTTGTGGGAACGTTTCTTATGATAGCCCACTCTTTAATCGAAGACCCTCTTTTATTCGTGCTTTTCGGTGCAAATTTCTGGGTGTTAGTCGGAATAAGACTCGTTTTGGCCGTTATATTTTCATATCTTGTTGTAAGGTTTTATAAACTCTAAGCAAAAAAATCCAATTTTTTAGAATTATCAAAAAGCCTGTCAAAGAACTCTTTAACTTTTTTTAACTCATCAAGAGTCGCCTGAATCTTTTTTAAAACATCATCAAACGTTTTTAAGCCTTCACTTTTGATGGCATTTGCATGATTTTCATTTTTAGGCTCCGGTAACAGTGATTTTATCATCTGTATTGTATTAGTCATAACTTTTTCATTTGCCTCTTTTTGTTCCATAAACTTTTCAAAAAGCGGTTTTATCTTTTTAAATGGTTCGGCAATTTCCTTTTTGTCCTGCTCGCTCAGTCCGTTACCTTCATAATGA
>NZ_JBMYAU010000103.1:0-8147 GCF_053994455.1 Nautilia sp.
AATATCATATTTAGTAAGAAAAACAAAGGCACATTCTAAATCTTTTGAGTGCTTAGATAATCGACTCGCTATGTTCTTTGTTAATCTTAATTTAAAAGGTGTTAAATGATGTTATTCGGTCAGTGCCAAATGAAAAAAGCGTTTACATTAATAGAAATTATATTCGTTATAGTGATAATAGGGTTAGTTTCATCGTTTGTGTTACCTAAATTTTTTAATTTAAAGGCGCACAGCGTTATAGAAAGTGTTTCTTATACTCTTACGACTGGTATTAGACATGCTGTAGAGTTAGCTTCGAACTATATGGATTTAGAAAATAATACTTCTTTTAAATTAGGGGATGTTTTAAAAATTGATAACTTAAAAACGGATACTAATAATTATTACGGAGGGGAGTTAGTTAAAGGATTAGTATGGCATTATACTACTATAGGTTCTTATAATAAAGACGGAACTTATGATTTGAAAGATATGACATATGCGACTCCTCAAGTAGTATTAAGAATTACACTTGATAAAGATAACAGACTGATTAAATACAGAATTAATTGTAAAAATCTTAAAATTTCGACACATGGAAAACTAAGAGAACTTTGTATTAAAAAATGGGGTGATGAGGATATTCAGGAGGAGATAAGTTTTTAAATGATTTTTATTTCTTCTTCGAGCGTTATGCCGAATGTTTCATAGACCCTTTTTTTTGCTTCATTGATTAAAAAAACCATATCTTCGAATCTGCCTCCTCCCGTATTGATAAAGAAATTGGCATGTTTCTCACTTACTTTTATCCCGCCTTTTGCCGTTCCTTTCATTCCCACTGCCTCTATCAGCCTGCCGGCGTAATCGCCTTTCGGGTTTTTAAACACGCTTCCTAAGCTCGGTTCTTTCGGCTGGTTTGAACGCAGTTTTTTTAGTTTCAAATCAAGAATGTAGTCAAAATTTTTTTCAATTTTAAAAACAACTTCGAATACGGGCTCTTTTATATCCGAAAACCTGTATGAAAAAGTGTAGTCTTTTTTTTCCTTTATGCCGGAGGCGGTTTTTAGTGCAAGCAGTTTTTCGGATATTTCGTAGTTTTTCACACCTGCGTTCATTTTTACGCTTCCTCCCACCGTACCGGGAAGTTTGGATAAAAATTCAAACCCCCCTATATTGTTTTTTTTGCAGAAGTTGTAAAGGGTTATGTTTTTTGTTTTCGCACCTACATACATATATCCGTTTTTGATTTTTATATAGCGGTAAATATCTTTTAAAACCCCTAAATTTTTTGCATCAGGCGAAATAAGGGTGTTGGTTGCGCCCCCTATTATGAATTCACCTTCGTAGCTGTTTTCGTCAACGGTTTTTACGTCGATAAGCGGTCCAATTTTTATACTCGATATTTTTGAAAAATCTATTAACATTTAAAAACCTTTGATGTGGTAATACATAAGGCGAAAATCATCTGAGAAAAGTCGGTATAAGGGAAAATACGTATTTTGTAAAATCGGTTATTTCGTTAAGCATCCACGGCATTGTCAGAATAAGCACTACGGCTATGGCTATTATTTTCGGAACGAAACTGAGCGTCATTTCGTTAATCTGTGTTGTCGCCTGAAATATGGAAATCAAAAGACCTATAATCATTCCGACCACAAGGGCCGGTAGGGCTAAAAGAAGTGCGAGTTTCAGTGTCTGTACGGCAAGGGCTATTATTTCAGACTGCATTTTTAATTCCTAATACGTTCATTACGGCGGTGTCGACCCGTTTCATTTCCTCATCGTTCAATGTTGTAATCAACCCTTTTGAAAAAATAATTTTCCCGGTTGATATTATACCGATTGCGGTGGCCACTATTTCGCTGTCTCGGCTCATATTGTCCCTTTTTTTTATAAATATTCTGTAATCTCCCCCCAAAATCTGTCCGGAAAGGGGCAGAACCGCAACGGTATGGTAAACACCTTCGAAACACGCCCTGTTTAAAAAATCGTTTTGGTATATTAAAAACGGTCTCGTTTTGGCGCTGTCTGTCAGTTTTGCAAAATAAATTTCCCCTCTTTTGAACTCAGGGACTTTTTCACCTTTAAATTCGCCTTCGAAAAATTCTGTGTAACTCGCCCTTTGCGTACGCGGTTTGCATTTTAGGGCAAGTTCGTTTCTTTTAAACCACTCTTTAAATTCTTGATTTTTCATTTTTTTCGTTAAATCTTAAATTTTTGTATTCCTGCGGTATCATATATTCTCTTACGTCTTTAATTTGCGGCAGCAGCCCGGCTTTGTATCCTATTTCGTAAAGTCTGTTGATTGCGTTTATCTGTTCTTCGTCAAGCGCGACGGATTTGTCGTTTGCGTAAAGGGAGAGGTATTTTTCAAGCGTATCCCCCTCAACCCTTACGAGGTTTCTCTGCAGCAGCATTTTTGCGAGCAGTTTTTTGTGCATATTCGCCACTTTTACGGCTTTTGTGAGTATGTTTTCTATTTCTATGGCGTTTATTAGGGGAATGGAGCGTCTGATTGCCATTCCCCCGAGGGGAAGCGGAACATCTCCCGCGATGTCCGTCCATATATCCCACAGTTCTTTTTCCACTTCAAGCCTTTCGTCGAATGTGAGTATGCTTTCGTGTATCAGTACCCCGGCGTCTACCTCACCGTTTAACACGGCGTTTTCGATGTCGAGGAAATTTTTGTATACGATTCTTGCCTTCGGATATGCTATTTTGAAAATAAGCGCGTTTGTGGTGTATTCTCCGCTGAGGGCGACTTTGAAATTGGGTTTTAGTTTTTTGCCTTTTAATTTTACGAGTTTAGGACCGTAACCGTAGCCGAAACTTACGGCTGTGCGTAAAAGGGCGTATTCGTTTTTTATAAAAGGGTAGACGCCGAAACTTATTGCGCTTACGTCGTAAACGTTTTTAAGGGTTTTTTGATTAAGGGTTTCTATATCCTCGGCGATGTTTTTAAAATTGTATTTATTGTTTGTAATCCAGCCGAATTTAATTGCATAGTACATAAATATATCGTCGGCGTCTGGGGAATGCGCAATGGTGTAATTTTTCAAAACGTATCCTTTTTGTTCGTTTTTAAAACAGACATAAATTTTTTATCCCAGTCCATAAAAGGGCTGATAAACATTCTTATTTTAATAAGATCTCCTATTTGTAAAAAGGGTGCAAACGTTCCACCTCCGCTCGTTTTACACTAATTTAAGCTGCAACGTTTTTCTGTTTCCGTAATATCAATTGCCGGTGAATTAATGTGTTTCATAATTTTAATCATTTTCCGTTTTTTATTGATATAAGTTTTGTTTTTTGCCTTTTCGTTAAATTATACCATAATACCGGCAGGTAAAACAAACCGCGCTTTTTGCCCTTTTTGTCTTCTTTTGAGCTTTCTTATTCTTTTAACCTTTTTTGATATAATTACATAATATTATATAAAAGGATTTAAATGGATGCGAACAAGCAAAAAGCGCTGGAACTCGCTATGAAACAGATTGACAAGCAGTTTGGTAAAGGTTCGCTTGTCAAGCTCAGCGACAAGGAAATCGAACCTATAGCGGCGATTCCCACAGGCAGTTTCGGACTTGATCTCGCACTTGGAATAGGGGGTATTCCAAAAGGCAGGATTACCGAAATTTACGGACCGGAAAGCAGCGGTAAAACTACGTTGGCGCTTTCGATTATAGCGCAGGCTCAAAAAGAGGGGGGTATTGCTGCTTTTATCGATGCGGAACATGCTCTTGACGTTATTTATGCAAAACATATAGGGGTGGATGTGGACAATCTGCTTGTTTCACAGCCCGATTACGGTGAACAGGCTCTCGAAATAGTCGAAACGCTTGCAAGAAGCGGGGCTGTGGACATCATAGTCATAGATTCCGTGGCGGCCCTTACGCCTAAGGCGGAAATAGAGGGGAATATGGGTGACGCGCAGGTCGGAGTTCAGGCGAGGCTTATGAGCCAGGCGCTGAGAAAACTCACAGCCGCTATTCATAAAATGAATACGACGGTGGTTTTTATTAACCAGATAAGAATGAAAATAGGAATGATGGGGTACGGTTCCCCGGAAACCACGACCGGAGGAAACGCGCTTAAATTTTATTCCTCCGTAAGGCTTGACGTAAGAAGAATAGCTACCCTGAAACAGGCCGACAAGGAAGTGGGCAACAGAACGAAGGTGAAAGTAGTTAAAAACAAAGTGGCCCCTCCTTTTAGGATAGCCGAATTCGACATAATGTTCGGCAAAGGTATAAGCAGGGAGGGGGAACTGCTCGATTACGGCGTGAAACTCGACATTATCGATAAAAGCGGTTCATGGTTCAGTTACGGCGCCACAAGACTCGGACAGGGAAAAGAAAACGCAAAAGAGTATCTGAAAAACCATCCCGAACTTGCGAAAGAAATAGAGGAAAAAATAAAAGAGGCTTTGGGTGTGGAACTTTCACATATGATTGAAACCATTGAAAAAAATGAAGACGAATTAAACTTAAAAGGAGAGTAAATGATTTTTATCGAAGATATTTTTGCGGATGAAGTTTTGGATTCGAGGGGGAACCCTACCGTAAGAGCGAGTGTTGTTTTAAGCGACGGAAGCAGGGGAAGCGCAATAGTGCCGAGCGGTGCGAGCACGGGAGTAAACGAAGCCCTTGAGCTCAGAGACGGGGGAGAGAGATATCTCGGAAAAGGTGTTTTGAAAGCGTGTGAAAACGTAAATACGCTTATCGCAAACGAACTTATAGGCGTTTCGCCTTTTGATCAGGCGGAAATTGACGCTATTATGCTGGAACTCGACGGAACGGAAAACAAAAGCAAGCTGGGCGCTAATGCGATTTTGGGAGTTTCCATGGCGGTGGCAAGAGCGGCTGCCGCTTCTTTGAATATGCCTCTTTTCAGATATCTCGGGGGAAGCAATGCGGTAATTTTGCCGACACCTATGCTTAATATAATCAACGGCGGTGCACATGCAGACAATGATGTGGATTTGCAGGAATATATGATTATGCCGACCGGATTTGACGATTTTGCGGAAGCTCTGAGGGCGAGCAGTGAAATTTACCATACTCTTAAAAAACTTTTGGTAAAAGACGGGCACAATACCGCTTTGGGAGACGAGGGAGGTTTTGCGCCTAATTTTAAAAACAACGAAGAGCCTATCGAGTATATTTTAAAAGCGATAGAAAAAGCCGGGTACAAACCGGGTGATGAGGTTAATATAGCCCTTGATGCTGCAAGCAGCGAATTTTATAAGGACGGGAAATACGTTCTTGCCGGTGAAAACAAAACGTTAAGCGCCGAAGAGCTTGTGGATTATTATGCATATTTATGTGAAAAATATCCTATCGTTTCCATCGAAGACGGTGTTGCCGAGGAAGACTGGGACGGATGGAAGATTATTACGGAAAAACTCGGTAACAAGGTACAGTTAGTGGGTGACGATCTGTTTGTTACGAACAAAAAGATCCTTCAAAAAGGGATAGAGTTGGGTGTTGCGAACTCAATACTTATCAAGCTCAACCAGATAGGAACCGTAACCGAAACCATGCAGACGATGAGACTTGCGTACAGAAACGGATATACCTGTGTGGTGTCCCACAGAAGCGGTGAAAGCGAAGACGCTTTTATTGCGGATCTTGCCGTCGGTATGAACAGCGGACAGATTAAAACGGGGGCACCTGCAAGAGGTGAAAGAAACGCAAAATACAACAGGCTTCTTGAAATAGCGAGAAGTATGGCGGGAAGCGAATATATAGGAAAAGAACTGTTTTAAAAGATGAAAACTTTTTTGTTTTCATCCGGGGGGGGATTAAGTGTTCGATTTTGACGATTTGGTATATAAAAAGATTGATTTTAAGATGATAATAGTAGTGATAGCCGCTTTTATTTTCGCATTTTACGTGTATGATCTTCTTTTCGGGGAAAGATCTTACACCAGGCTTTTGGATTTGCAAAGCGAATACAAAGAATTAAAAACACACGTCGAAACGCTGAAAAAAAGAAATGAAAAGCTGCAAAAAGAGTATTTCGAATTAAAAGAATTGCAAGGCGGAGAGTGAAAAAACTTATATTATTTATTTCGGTTTCTTTTTTGTTTTGCAGGATGAATCCCTTTCAACCGGTGGTAAAGCCTCAGGACGTTATAATTATAAAGCCCTCTTATTTTAAAGAAGCGAAAGTTTTTTTGCCTAAAGATGCCAGAGTTTTAAAAAAAATCGTTTTTGTGTACCAGAATATCAACGGTGATATAAAACAAAAAGAGATTGAAATAAATAAACATATAGATTTTCACAAACCTATTTATATAATGCATTCCCCTAAAAAATTCCCTATGAAAAGGCTGATATTTTTAAACCTGTTTAATATGTACGTTAAAGATAAAAAAATATTTATTCAGACGAAAGATGCGCTTTTGAGAAGTTTTTTTCTTGTAAAGCCCTTTAGAATAGTGCTGGATTTTAAAAGAAACGCGGATTTTCTGACCGTTAAGAAATATCTGAAAAATTCGATAGTAAAGAAAGTCGTTGTCGGAAACCACAGCGGATATTACAGGGTAGTAATATACTTTGACGCAAAATATATGTATAAAATTAAAAAAACGGACGAAGGTATAAAAATTGAGCTCAGATAAAAATTTAATTTTAACCGGTTTTATGGGCAGCGGAAAATCTACAGCGGGCAGGATTCTGGCAAGGGAGCTTAACACCTATTTTCTTGATACGGATATTCTTATAGAAAGTTTTGAAAACAGAAGCATAAAAGAGATTTTTGAAAAAGAGGGGGAGGAGTCTTTCAGGAAAATGGAAAAAAGATGTTTTGAGTGGATTAAATGTAACGTAAAAAATACAATTATATCTGTCGGAGGGGGTTTTCCGGTTTATATTCCCGAAATTAAAGAGGCCGGGAAAGTTATATATTTAAGGGTTGAATTCGAGGAGATCTTAAAAAGAATGAATGAAAAAGAAATTGAAAAAAGACCCCTTTTTCATAATATAGAAAGAGCGAAGGAACTTTTTAAAAAAAGGGATAAAATATATGCGGAACTTGCCGATATAATAATACAAAACGATAATTTACAAAAAACCGTAAAATTGATAAAGGATTATTATGCAGGTAAGCAGCGCTGATATGAGGGCCGCAATAGCGGCGGACGTTCAGAAAAAAGCTCAGGATGTCGTTAAAAATATACTTGGCGGCATATTGGAAAAAACCTTTGAGAACACAAAAAAAATAGAAGAAATGGCGGCGGCTGCCACAGGCAAAGGCGGAAATATAAACCTGAAGGCCTGAAAAGCGGAATACAATGGATTACAATATAAGTGACAGACACTTTGATTCAATGTTGTTGTTTTATCGTAAAATGGAAAATAAACAACGGGAAGAGATTTAATATAGGAAATTTTCAGTTTTTAAAAATACATAATTTATGTAATGTTTTTGTGATTAAAATGCGGCGTTTACCTTTGTTGTCCGGTTTTTTTATTCAAAACAATATTTGCTTTCGGGGTTGGTATAATTATAAAAAACAATCGGAGAAGTAATGAATTGGAAAGAAAAACTGCTGGATTTTTATAAAAAAAGAAAAGGGTTTATTAATGCGCATCTGAGTGAAAATATAGATTTTACCGATGTTTTTGATCCGTATATCGGAGAAAAAAAAGACAATCCCATAATGATAATAGGTGAGTCGCCCGGGGCTAATGAAGTGAAACTGAAACGGCCTTTTGTAGGAAAAGCCGGTGAAAATCTTACGTATCTTATTGAAAAAAGCGGTTTAAACAGAACCCGGGACTTTTTGATAACGAACGCTTTTCCTTTCAGAACGTACGAAAGGGGAAAAAACAGAACACCTAAGGCGGAGGAACTTAAAACGGGGGCGAAACTTCTTGAAAAAGAAATTGAAATCGTAAAACCCGAGCTTATAATTTTATTGGGCAATTCCGCAATAAAGGCGTTTTCGTACATACCCTGGGCGAAAGAGGTGAAAAATCTGAAAAAGTGCGGAATCTACAATATACACGGATATAAAATAGGCTTGTGTTTCCATCCTTCGCCTCTTGCTTTTAACCGTAAGGATATAAGAGAATCTTTGGAAAAATTTTTTAAAAGGCTTAAAAATGAAACTGTTAAGTGAAATAATGCTAAGTAAACTTGTATATCAGTTTAAAACCTTA
>NZ_JBMYAU010000104.1:0-11607 GCF_053994455.1 Nautilia sp.
AATTTTTGTTATTTTTTTGGTTTGGAATTTCACATTTTCATATAGGAATAAGAGGATATGAAGAAAAAAACGACAAAATAATATTCATTGATAAAGAAACAAATAATTTACCTGAAAAAATGAAATGGAGAGATTGGAATACATACACCATTGATTATGGTGATTTTTTGAATAATTACAATCCAAATTTACAAGAATGTATTGAAAGTGAAACCTGTCAAATAAAAAAAGATATTGATAAAATAATTAATTTTTTTAAAGAACAATAAACCTATCTTTCCTCTCTAAACCCGCCACAATATAACACTTATCAAGTTACAATTAAAAAAAAGGCTAAAAATGGGATTTTCATTTGTTTTGCAGGATAGTGATATTTATTATTTGATTTTCTTAGATAGATGTTATGTAAATATTACGACTTTTGAGAAAAAAGAAAATAAGTTTTATGAAGTTGAAAATGAAAATATTAAAAAATTAATAAATTATTTTGAAGAGATAGTATATTCCAAAAAATATTCCCGAAAAATTTTAGATTTCAAAGCTTCATTACTAACTTTCGATGTGCCAAAAGAAGCAAAAGATAAATTAGGAGTTGAATTTTGTTCTCATTTTATAAGGGATTATGATTTGCAATTTTTATATCAGGATATTTACGCAAAACATTATATTCCAAATTGGAAGGTCATTGAAAGTAAAGAAAAAAACTTTTTTATCCGGCCAAAGTTGTTTCCTTTTTATATTAGCCGTCTTGACGTAATAATAGATGAAAATTATGATATTTATTACAAAAGCAAAAAAATTACTCCACAAGATGTTTATGAATTAGAAGAAGAGTATAAAAAAAGTTTAATTCCAAAACTAAATAAAAAAAGTAAAATTTATGATGCTTTAATGAATGATTTAAAAAAGAGATATTACAAAACAAAAAACATTATTAAAAAGATGAATTTATGGGATTATAACTTAGATGCTCATATAGAATTTTTTAATATAGCAGGTGATGTTATATTTGAAGAGTGGATACATTTTGAGCATTACGATTTAAGTCCTTGCAGTTTAAAAATCTACGGACTTGATATGGAAGTTAATTATATTTTATGGAGGCTTATTGACGCTTATGGGTTAAGAGCAGTAACCGCAAAACTCGATGTATGGAGTGAAGTAAAGACGGATTTGCAAAAAAGTTTCAGAATTTAATAAAACCTGCCACAATAGAGCTTTCTGTTTCTTATAATTTTAAAGGCAAAGGAAGTTCCTTAAATACGATACAGCTACAGATACTTCCCGCCGGGGCTAAAAGAGGTTCCTTTTATGGTGGTTTTTACCTCTCAGCCCCTAAAACATTAAAGGAAAAATATGAATATTCAGGAGTTTTCATATAAAAGATACCAAAAATTCGTATATGAGAATGAAATAAATGAAAATTTTGAAGATTTATATCCGTTTGTTATTAAAAATATAGATAAATTCTCCAAAAAAAGTTTAATTTCAATAAAAAAAGTCTTAAACAGTGAAATTACAAAAGCCAGAACTTCAAAAACCTTTTCAATCTTTAAAAAAATTAAAAACACTCCTGATGAAATTAGAATTTTCAAACAGATTTTACACTATATTTCCACATATGGTCTTAATTTACAAGGGGAAAATGTTTATATTGACAATCCTTATTTCAAACAGATTGAAAAAGAAGCCATAATTATTGAAAGTATGCCGATTGAAGAGTTTAATAACAGAGTAATAAAAGATTTATACACAACTTTACAATGGAGTGATGAAGAAATTGAATTTATAAAAAATTATATTTCAAATCTCAATATTGATATTGCTTTAATTTCTTCAAAAGAAGTGAGATATGTTTTGTATAAGCAATTATCAGTAATTCCGAAAAACGTTGATGAATTTTTCGGATTTTTAAACTACATAGCAACCGGTAAAACGCTTTTTGTTAAAAACAAAAAAACTGTTGAAAAATTTAAACAAAACAAAGAAGAAATCATCAATCAAATCCAACTATATATAAACAATTACGGAATTATTCCGCTTTGTGAAAATTTTAACAGATTTAAAACATTGTTCCTTGCAGTTAAAGAATCAAATAAAAAGCTAATTAATAAAATTTCAAAACTCAGTAAAAAACATCATAAACCTTATCGCCTGCCCGATTATTTACTAATCACCAAGAGCATTAAAAAAAGCAGCTTTCATATGACTAAATTTTTAAATATTATTGAAAATATGGATATAAGTTATTTGACAAAACTTTATAACGCCGTTAATTACAGAATTTACTGCATTGAAAACAGCATCGAACACGGGTTTTATAAAATAAGAAACGGTAAAATTTTTATACAAAAAGAAAAATTCGGCAATACTGAAAAATATTTAAAAGTTAAAAACATTTTGTTAAATAGAATCAAAGAAAAAGTTTTATTAAATATGAAAGAAAAAAATTTAGTCTCGATTTTGAGGAAATAAAAGATTACGCAGTGCCTGTCAGTGGAAAACAGTTTTTAGGTAATGTGCCTTTTGGGTCTAAAATTACCGGATTTAACGTAATTGGAATATACTGGCACAATGTAGGAAAAGAAAGAATTGATTTAGATTTCAGCGCCACAAATGAAAAGATAAAAATCGGCTGGGACAGTGAATGGAAAGGAAAAAATATAATATTCAGCGGTGATATGACGGATGCTCAAAATGGTGCGAGTGAAAGTTTTTATGTAAAAAAAGGAATTTATAGTTTCAAAATAAATTATTTTTCCCCATGTACAGTAAAAGTTGATTATACTTTATGGTTTGGCAGATTGGAAAATGTTACAAATAAAAAAGACTTGCCAAATACAAGTATGGTGGATGATTTGGTATTTAAAACAAACGATTTTTTAGACGGTTTGACAACCCATAAGGTAGTCGGTTTATATGTAAACGGTGATTTTTACATTGGTAACTTTTTGCTGCCAAACAGCAATATTTCTTTTAAAGATGATGAAAATGTTTTAAAATCCCTTGAAGCGTATTACAAAACAACACTTAAAATCAGAGATTTGCAGCTATCACCTGATTTTCCTATAAAAGAGCCAACAAAAGACAACCTTCTATCTATTTTTTCATAATAATTTAAAATAATCCGCCACAATAGAAAACTATTTTGTTTATAATTCAAAAAAAAGGAGTTGTTGTGCGTAGAAATAAAAAAGATTTCAAAGAACTAATAAAAAGAACTACTGGATTACAAATTATAAAAAAATATAACGAACTCGATGAAATACCTAATATTGAAAATTTTAAACATTTTATAAATTGTGAAATCAGTCCTGATATTTGTCCTATGACATGGGAAGAACTTGAAAAAGTTGAAGAAAAAGACGAAAAAAGATTTTGTAAATTTTGTAAAAACTTTATTTATAGAGTTGATGATGAAGAAACGTTGAAAAAATATCAAAACAAAGGAAAATGTTTAGCAATTAATGAAAAAATACTTGAAAAATTATATGGTAAATGGGATGAGGAAATTATAGAAAATTTTCAAAAAAGAATCCTAATCTCAAAATTATTTTTATTGTTTAAAACAAAATATACAAAACAATGGCAAAATTTTAAGGCACAAAACTTTGATTATGAACAAATTTTAAAAGAAATTATAAAAATGATTTTAAACAACGAAATTGATTTTAAATATTTTATTGAAAATGATTTAGACTTATTTGAAGTTTTAGATATAATTTTTAAATATATAGATGATAAAAATCTAAAAAAAGAGTATGAATCTAAAAAAGAAGAATTACAAGAGATATACAGCTTAGATTCATTAGAATATATCTTTGACAAAACCAAAAATTAAAGATATTTATCATAAGGAAAAAATTATGAATTTAGAAACATTATTTCAAAAGTGGGAAAAAGCTTATAAAAAAAACGGAATTAATGAGCCTTTTGTGAAAGACGGAATTGTTGATAAGGACAAATATAAAGGTATTGTCTGGTTATTGAGAGAAACTAATGATTATGATGGAAATTTAGCTAATTTAATAAAAGATTGCATTGACAATAAAGAAAATCATAAAATATATTGGAAAACCCCTCAAACACATTATAAAGAAAGCATAGCTGTATATTCGTTATTAAATCATAGTTCACCTAATAATGAAATTAAAAAATATAAAATAGACGGACTTAAATATGCAGCGGTTGTAAATATTAAAAAAATTTCAGGAGATAATAAATCTGATTATGAAGAAATTGTTGAACATTTAAAAACATATAAAAGTTTTTTGCAAAAAGAAATTGAATTATTGAATCCAAAAGTAGTAATCGTCGGGGGAATGAGAGGGAAAAAAAGAATCAAAAATATATTAACGGAACTTTTTGAGTTAGAAGAAAAAGAAAAATTTATATATAAATCAAACAGTCACGATATTTTATTTTTAGAAACATATCATCCCTCATATTCTGCAATAAAGTGGGATGATTGGATAAATTTTTTTAAAAAAGTTGGTAAGAATTATTTAAAGTAATTTTTTACATTTTAAAATTAAATAAAATTTTGCTTCCTTACTTCTTTTTCACAATCTGCCATAATAGAATTTTTTTGCTTATATAATCCTTCAAAAAAGGACAAAAAATGCGTTCTTTTGTTGTTGAAGATGAAAAATATTATTACCGTGTATGTATAAAAAAAGGATACACTAACAAATATTTGCAATGAGATGAAAATAACGCCTCATGTGACATGTATAAAAAAAGTTTTAGAATTGGATATTTTAACTTTTGGTGATTTTATGAGTGTTATAAGAAGAAGTAAATTTTATGAAATTAATTCATGTATTAACTTAATAGAAGAATTAAAAAACGAAATTGAAATTAAAACAAATTCAAATAAAAAAATAGGATTACTTTAAACCCGCCATAATAGAGTAAAAAAAGTTTTATAATCCAATAAAAAAGGAAATACAATGATTCAAAATATTACCAAAATAAGTGAAAGAGTGTTTGATTATTTTTTATTTCAACATAAAAAAATCTCTTCCCCTAAAAATTTGTATTTGATTTATTTCAATTTAAACAAAGTCATTGAAGATTCTAAATTGGTCGCTAATCATTATCTTGCTTTAAGATTTGATGAAGAGTTTTTACAAAATTCTTCACTTGGGACTCCTCAGGATAAATGGAGATATTTTTTGAATAAAGATTTGGAACGTTTAAACAATACCGCAAAAAAATATCTTTTAATGCTAACAGGCTTATCGTTTGATAATGATACGCTGCAGGAAACTTTTATATATGACTTTTACAATTGCAAAGGATATTGTGATTTTGTAAAACGACGTTATGATATAGGAAGCATCCCTCCTAGCTCATTGTATTTATTACAAAATGTATTAAATACCGACTTTAAAGATAAATCAGCTTATTACTATATTGAAAAAAGAAACAAAATCGATTTAAGCTCATACGAAAATAGAGTTAAACTAAAAGAAGAAATATTAAAAGAAGTGGAAAAATTAGAAGATTTAAGAGATAAAACATCAAAATATATAAGAAAAAAATTCACTATTGATGATTTATTATTTAAAGAAAAAAAATGAGAGAAATAGTAAAAACTTTAACATCATTTAACAGGTTTTATCAAAGTCAAGAGATTTTTAAAGCACAAAAATTTATTGAAAATGAATTTAAAAAATTAAACCTGCCTGTAAAACTTCAACCGATACACACCGAATTTAGTACATTCTATAATGTAATAGCCACACTTAATCCTCAAAAGAATAAAAAAATCACTATTTCAGCCCATTATGACACTTACAAAGATTATCCGGGAGCGGATGACAACGCAAGCGGAATTGCGGGAGTTATTGAATGTGCAAAAAGGTTAAAAGATGAAAATTTAGATATTTCAGTTGATTTTGTGGCTTTTTGTTTGGAAGAGCCTCCATTTTTTAATACCGATAAAATGGGAAGTTTTGTATATGCGAAATCCATAAAAGAAACTAATACAAATTTTTTAGGAGTAATAGTTTTTGAAATGATAGGATATTACGGCGAAAACCAGATGATACCTGATGAATTTAAAAGAATTATTGATTCAAAAAAAGGAGATTTTATCGTAAATGTAGCAAATGATAATAGTAAAGAGTTTTTAAATAAACTTAATTTAAAAGCAAACAACTTAAAAAGCTATAATTTAGTTACTGATAATCAACTTGCCGAAATGTCCGATAACAAAAACTTTTGGAAATTTGGACTAAATGCGATAATGATAACAGATACCGCATTTTTAAGAAATCCAAACTACCATACTCCAAACGATACGGCAGATACTTTAAATTATGAGAATATGAGTAAAGTTGTGGATATGGTTGTGGGAAGTATTAAAAAATTAAATAAAGAAGACTAAATGCACACAATAATTGCCTTTATTGTTCCAATTAAAAATTGTAATAAATATTTGTTAATCTTTAAGAAATCAAAAAAACAGATTATCCATTATGCATTATTTAAAAAAATTAAAAATACAATTATCAAAATTTCAGGAATAAATTTTGAAAAATATGACCAGGTTCCACGTTGTAGATTTAATTTTAAACCTATGACTTTATATATTCCGAATAATTTTGAAATAACTCAAGAAGGCATTAATTATATTTTAGACAGATTTGGTTTTGAAAAAGAAATGTCTAATATTAAAATAAAAAAAACAGTAGCTGAAAAATTAAACAATAAATTTAATTTAAATTTTACTGAATTTTATAAAGGAAAGGATGAGCATGGAAATAATTAAATCGTTTAATGAGCTTTTAAAAATGAGTAAAAAGCTTAATGATGAATCAAAAAATACAAAATTACTAATAAAAAACTTAAACAACATTGATAAACAAAAATTTAAAAAAATCTTTTCTTTTAATATCGTCATATTGTTTTTTAAAGTATAACAATTATTGCTATTATAAGTTTTACTCACACCAAAACTTTTAGCATTTCTAATACAATAATTTAAATAATTAACAATGTTTTTTTCATCTTTTAAGCTGTTGTTTTCTAAAAAGGTTTTTAAATTATTGATAACATATTTTTTCTTTTGACGCTTTTTTGAATCACCGATATTCATTGTATCTATATAATTTAAAAAATCTTCAATATATAAAGAAAAACTTAATGGTTCTTCTTTTTTTTCCTCTTCACTTAATAAAAACTCATTTATAGCTTTGTTCAATTTTTTTAAGTTTTTAATTTTATAGTTGTTGTTTACAATTACAATATCAGCAGTTCCGATTTTTTCATATTTTTTATTTTTATAAATAAAAATATTCACGTTATAAGAATTGCTTTTTTTACTAAATCTGATATCTATTCTAATATTATTAAAATTTTTTTGAAGTCTCTCTTTTTTCTCTCTTTTAGCTCTTTTATATAGTTTTAAAATATCATTTTCCTTCAACATAACAATACCTTAATTTGTAAAATTTGGTAAATTTTTGGTAAATTATTTTACTAAAATTACCAAAAAAATAGCAAATAATAAAAATTTAAAATATTGAATTTTGGGCACTTCTAAGAAAAGAAGCTGAAAAATGGCTTTTAAGAGAGCTCATAAAGATGTCCTTTTTCAAGATGAATCTGTCTGTAGTTTATATTAAACGTCTGTGGAAGCGAATGTGACGCTATAAGAACGGTTATCTCTTTTTCCCTGTTGGCCATAATAAAAAGATCCATAACAAGGTTGGCCGAATATTCGTCAAGCCCGGATATCGGCTCATCCGCCAGAATCATTACCGGATCATGTATAATCGCCCTCGCAATCGCGGCCCTTTGCTGCTCCCCTCCGCTGAGTTCCGCCGGATATTTGTCGAGTTTATGGGAAAGTTTTACTTTGTTAAGAAGTTTCATAGCCTCGTTCTCCGCCGTTTTTTTATCTATTCCGGCTATCAGCATAGGAAGCATAACGTTTTTAAGAATCGTCCATTCCGGTATCAGTTTGTAATCCTGAAAAACGACCCCTATGTATTTTCTAAGATACGCCAGCCTCGATTTTTTTATTTTATAAAGCTCTATTCCTCCGACATTCAAAGAACCGCTCAGTATCGGCACTTCCCCGTAAAGAGATTTTATAATCGTCGTCTTACCGCTGCCGCTGACACCTGTTAGGAAAACAAAGTCTTTCGTATATATTTTAAAATCGGCGTTTTTAATAACAGGTTCTTTTTTATATCCCGTACATAGTTTTTTAGCCTCTACGAGTACACCCATTAAAAATCCTTTTCAGTTCCGAATGAGCCTTGTAATTGTCCTTTATGGGGGCCGGGGGTTTAAAATATTCGGGTTTGTCCTTATTTATTATATACACGTGTTCGGGTCTGTTGAAATTCCCTATGGTCGCCCTTACCAGTTCGCTTTTTTCATCTATTTTAAAAACCCTTTCGATATGAATCACAAAATCGTCATACACCTTGGGCTTAAAATCGAAATTACCGAGCCTGCATTCGAAAGAAAAATCAAACTCCTCATTCCTTTCCGGGGAAATTTCATAACTGTACATATATATGTCGTAAATGTTTTTATTCATTTTTTTCCATCTGTCCTCATATTTGCTTGAAATTTCGTAAGGCATATTCTTTCTTATTTTAAGTTCCGTTTTTTCAAATTCCATAAACTCGTTAAACGAATATTCGAAATAGTTTTCACTGTCCGTTCTTAAGTGCAAAAAGCCGCCTTTTTGCAGCGTTCTTAAAGACTCGCTTATAAAATCTTTGTTTATAACCCTTCTGTGAGGTTTTTTATCCCACGGCACCGGGAAATGAACGTAAATCGAATGGAGTCCGTTTGAGGGTATTTTACTTAATATTATCCTCGCATCGTGATTTATGATTCTTATATTGGTTATTTTTTCATGAACGCATCTTTTTAACACCTGCTCTATCGAAGGCTTGTGTATTTCTATTCCGAGCACTATTTTGTCCGGATACTTTTTGGCAAGATGTATAAGATGCCTGCCGCTTCCGAAACCGACCTCCACAATGTCTATTCCGCTCAGATCATCGGTGATGCTAAGCATATTTTTATCCGGTATTTTCTCTTTTATCCCTGATATGTTCTCAAATATAACTTCCGATTCGTTAAGTTTTGCAAAAGCGGTATACGCCTTTTTAAGTTCGCTTAAAAGCGGTCTTGTTATTTTGTCGTATTTAACCAAATATCCGTTCTCTTTTTCTGTTATCTTAATCAAAAATTTAGCCAAAGAAGTTTTAACGCCGATTAAGGGACCGGCACGGAACATAAACTCCACATCGTCGATTCTAACCGGAAAATCAAGTTTCTTAATATTGTTAATAACTATATGCGGCATTAAAAATCAACCTCCACACTGTTCGGTTTGGAAACAAGACCGTATTTGTCCACCGCGTAAATTTCATAAGTGTAAGAATGTTTGTGTTTCAAATCCTCATCTGCAAATTTATCCGAATTGACGATGAATTTTTTCTCCTTGGTATTGAATACGTTGCCCTCTTTTTTAACGATTATATATTTAACCGCTCTGTTGTCAGGACTTGAAAGAATAAATTCCACACCGCTTTTAGTAATGTTCGTAGAAATAAGCGGTTTTGCCGGGGCGGGAAGGGTCTGTCCCATAATTTCCGGTGATTTGCTGAGCATAGATTCCGTGTCGTGTACGCTCACCGCCGTTACCTTATAAAACCTTTTATACCCGTCTTTGTCTATTTTATCCGTATAAACGGTTTTGTTCGTTTCGGCTAAGGGGGTGTATCCGAACCCTAAAAAGCCTCTGGTATATATTTTGTAATATTTCACATTTTTAAGTGGCGCCCATGTCAAAACTATTTTTTTAGGCAGATTGTGCGTTACCTTCACATTTTGAACGACCGGGGGTTTGGGATAAGTCGAAACTATAAGGGCATTGGACGGAGCCGACTTGAGCGAGTCGAACGTATACGCCGTAATTCTGTATTTGTATATTTTACCGTCCTGAAGCCCTTTGTCTATATACTCCACATTATATCTCGGGGAGAGGTCGGCAAGTTTTTCCCATTTTGCGTTTTTATCGTTAAACCTTTCGATAATGTAGCCGGCGACCCTTTCGTTCGGATGAGGCCTATAAATAATTTTAACCTCCCCTTTTTGCAGAGGTTTGATTTCAAGCGGTATCACCGGTGCGATTGTGGGCAGGGTTTTTTGAGAAACCTCTTTTGCAAGTGAAGGAACCTTGTTTTTGTCAAAAGTCGCTATTCTGTACTTATAAAGTGTGGAAGGGGTCAGACCGGTATCTACAAAGAGTGTCCTGTATGGGTTGTCGACAACTTTAATCATAACCCATTTTTTAAGCTTTTCGTCATATCTTTGTATATAATATCCGCTGATGTTTTTTACCGGATTCCACTTCAAAGCCACGGCGTTCCTGTCGGGATAAGCGCTGAAAACGGTTACCCTCGGCAGATTGGGATTGGATTTAGGAGCCGGTTTTTCATTTACCGCACAGCCCGTTATAAGCAGCAAAAATATCAGATAAAGACTCAGTTTTTTCATTTTCATATCCTTTTGGAACGTATTTTTTAAAATCGTCAAACATAGGTGCAATTATACTAAGTTTTTTACCGTCGGGACGGGTTAAATACAATTCTCTCGCATGAAGCATAACCCTTTTTACGCTTTGTTCCTTTTTCCCGTACAGCCTGTCACCTATTATATACCTGCCGATACTGTTTATATGCACCCTTATCTGATGCGTCCTTCCCGTAAAAAGTTTTGCCGCAGTAAAATTTTCAAAAATGGGAACAAAAAGTGTTTTCGCTTCCCTCCCCCCGCCGATACAAGCCATTTTCAGCCTGTTTTTAGGGTTTCTCCCGATAGGCTTATTTACGCACACCGCCTCTTTTAAAGGATGGTTTAATATCATTAAATAATATCTTCCCATCGATTTGTCTTTTAGCTGCCGGCTTAAAAATTCATGGGTTTTGTTGTTTTTAGCTATTACCAAAGCCCCGCTCGTTTCCTTGTCGATTCTGTGTACAATCCCGTATCTTTCCTCCCCGGCGACGGTGGAAAGCGTATAGTTTTTCTTTTTAAGCCAGTCGACGACGGTTGCTTCTTTCACGGAGGGAGCTGGATGCACCACTATGCCCGGCGGCTTGTTTATCACAAGTAGTTCTTCATCTTCATATAAAACGGGAATGTCAAAATCCGCATCGTAAAGAGGCGCCAAAATGGGGGCCGTTTTCAGTTTCGCCTCCACGACATCCCCTTTTTGCAGTTTAACCCCTCCTTTTTTTATTGTGTTTCCGTTTACTTTTACGCCCAGATTTTTTATCAAATGTTCTATCTGAGAGCGCGGAACGTTTAATTTGCCGCTTAAAAATTTATCCACCCTTTCGTTTTTATCCGCTATATATTTTTTTAACAAACATCCCCTTTTTTTACTAATTATAACATATTCGGCTTTTACATTCAGGCACTGACCGAATAAGGAATAAAAGTTGCTTTTTATTGAAAAAAAGGTTATTCAATGAAAGTAGGTACAGATAAAGGTAAAAGATATAGACCATACAAAAGAATGAGTGATGAGGAAAAAGAAATGATTTTTAAATTATATGAAGAAAA
>NZ_JBMYAU010000105.1:0-4457 GCF_053994455.1 Nautilia sp.
TTAAAACTTGAAAAGGAATAAAATGAATATGACTCCTAAGCAGATAGTTGCTTATTTAGACGAAT
Source organism: Nautilia sp. (assembly GCF_053994455.1). Taxonomy (NCBI): domain Bacteria; kingdom Pseudomonadati; phylum Campylobacterota; class Epsilonproteobacteria; order Nautiliales; family Nautiliaceae; genus Nautilia; species Nautilia sp. Next base: position 66 of record NZ_JBMYAU010000105.1, read on the forward strand.
ATATCGTAGGTCAGAAAGATGCCAAAAAGACCATAGCGATAGCCCTGAGAAACAGACAAAGAAGAATGAAACTGCCTAAAGAATGGCAGGACGATATAGTTCCTAAAAACATACTTATGATAGGCCCTACCGGCGTGGGAAAAACGGAGATTGCCAGAAGAATGGCAAAAATGATGAAACTGCCTTTTGTCAAGGTTGAGGCGAGCAAATATACGGAAGTTGGTTTTGTGGGGCGAGATGTCGAGTCTATGATAAGGGATCTGGTTAACAACTCCATGAATCTTGTAAGAGCGGAAATGGAAGAGAAATCAAAAGAGCAGATTGAAGAAAACGTTATTGAGGAAATCACCAGGAAACTTCTCCCTCCTCTGCCTAAAAACGCCCCTGAACAGAAACAGGCGGAATACCGCAATTCTTTTGAAAAAATGAAACAAAGGGTGAAAAACGGTGAGGTTGATCATTTAAAAATCACCGTCGAGATTGAGGAGCTGCCTGAGGGGGACGAATCTCTTCCGCCTGAAATGATAAAGGCGCAGGAAAGCATAGTGAAAATTATAGGTATCTTTAACAAAAACAAAGAAAAAAAAGAGGTGACGGTAAAAGAGGCTAAAGAGCTTCTCAAACGTGAGGCGGCCGAAAAAATAATAAGCAAGGAAGATTTGAAAAAAGAGGCTTTAAAAAGAGCCGAAAACGGAATTATATTTATAGACGAAATCGACAAAATAGCGGCTACGGGCAATCAGAGGCAGGATCCGAGCAAAGAGGGTGTTCAAAGGGATTTGCTACCTATAGTGGAAGGTTCTACGGTTAATACCAAATACGGATATGTAAATACTGATCACATACTTTTTATAGCGGCCGGGGCCTTTCATCTTAGCAAACCGAGCGATCTTATTCCGGAGCTTCAGGGAAGGTTTCCGTTAAGGGTTGAACTTCAGAGTCTTGACGAGGAGGCCTTATATCAGATATTGACCAAGCCTAAGCATTCTTTAATAAAACAGTATCAGAAACTCTTGGAAGTGGAGGGTGTTAACCTTGTGTTCGAAGAATCCGCATTGAGGGAAATTGCGAAATATGCGTTTTTAGCAAACGAAAAAACGGAAGACATAGGTGCGAGACGTCTTCATACGGTAATAGAAAAAGTACTTGAAGATATAAATTTCGAAGCCGACGAATACAGCGGAAAAGATTTTATAGTTGATGAGGCTTATGTAAAAAGCAAACTTGACGATATAGTAGAAAACGAAGAAATAACGAAATATATTTTATAAGAAAGGAAATTATGCCTAAAAGCGGATTTGTCGGTATACTTGGTAAACCTAACGCAGGAAAGTCTACTCTTCTGAACTGGCTGTTGGGAGAAAAAATCGCCCTTGTCTCCCCCAAAGCCAATGCAAGCAGAAAAAGGGTGAACGCTATCGTAATGCACGGTGAGGATCAGATTATTCTTTTAGATACTCCCGGTCTTCACGAAAAGGAAAAACTCCTTAACAAATTTATGCTTAAAGAAGCGCTTAAAGCTTTGGGTGACAGCGATATAGTTCTTTTTTTGGCGGATGTCAGGGACGATTTGAGCGGATATAGATGGTTTTTGGAGCTGAATACGAAAAACATACCCCATATTGTCGTTTTGACCAAAACAGATTTGGTTTCAGACGAAGAAGTTCAACAGAAGGCGGAAGAGTATAAAAAAACCGGAAAAGCGTTAGATGTTATACCAATCAGTGCGGTGGAAGGAAAAGGCAAGGAAGAATTATTAAACTCAATAATTAAACATTTGCCGGAACACCCTTATTATTACGATCCGGAAATTATATCGACGGAACATATAAGGGATATTTATAAAGAACTTATCAGAGAAGCCCTTTTTGAAAAGCTCGGGGACGAGCTGCCTTATGAAACCGACATTTTGATAGAAAAACTCGAAGAATATGAGAATTTGGATAAAATATATGCTACAATTATTGTGGAAAGACAGTCTCAAAAAGGGATGATAATAGGCAAAAAAGGCCGTAAAATAAAAGAGATAGGAATATATGCGAGAAAACTTCTTGAGGAGTTTGCGGGGAAAAAAATATATCTGGAACTGTATGTAAAAGTCGTGCCGGGATGGAGCAAAAACAAAAAAATGCTTGAAGAACTTGGATATGAGGTAGAGTTATGAAAAAACTGGAGTTTAGTAAAATAAATATAAATTTAAAACCCGATTTGTTTAAAAAATACGACTACAACATAAACGATGTTATAGGTGTAAAAGGCGAAGACAGGTTTATTCTTTACGTAAAAAACAAACTTATAAGAATATACAGGGGGCCTCTGAAGTCAAAAGCGCTTCTTTCCACATATATTCCCATAGAACATGCGATATTTTACAGTTTCGAAATTGAAAAAAGCATTATTGAAAAAGTGGATCTTGATCATTTTATCGAAACGAAAGTGTATGAAGAAGCCGGTGTAGACGAAACGGAAAAATACATTATCAAATATAAAATAATAGATTCGATGAAAGATGAAAAAATTGTTACCATTGAAATAATAATCGTACCCGTGGGGTATATAGAAAACGGGTATAAAGATATTTTAAAAGAAACCGGGTATATCGATTACATATCATTCCCCGCATTCGCTTACAAAGCCCTGTATGAAGAGCAGATTATTAAAAAGGCGAACGATTTATTCGTTGTGTTTTTATACGATAAAGTTTTTTTAACGTTTTACAACGAAGGCGAACTCTTAAGCATAGTCACTATTTCCGGAGGGCTGAATAAAGTTTACGAATCTCTCAGTAAACTGAAAATAAAAGATTTCGACCTTTCGATGTTTGAGAAACTGTTAACCAAGAAGGGAATTAACGCAATAAAATATACAAATCATGAAAAAGCGGTTCTTGACGTTATTCAGGACGAATTTCTTTCGCTTGTCGATATAGTCAATTCCCAGATAGACAAAATAAGCTCTAAATACAATATAAGCGAAATCGACAGGATTTATGTCATTTCCGAATACGGAAACATAGAGGGTCTGCAGAATTACATACAGAAAATAATCGGAATCGATACGTTCGGTTTCGAATTTTACGAAGAATACAACCTTGACAGGCTTGCCGTCAATCCGTTTTTGTTTTTGGGTATGCTCGAAGCCCACAATGCGTATAAGAAAGAGAATCAGGATTACAACTTTTCCATGGCTCTTAGAAAGCCCACGTTTTTATACAGGCCGAGCGGTAAGCTGTTTTCGGTTGTCTGCGCCTCTTCGGTGCTTATGAGTATATATCCGTTATATCTTTATATAAACGGAATGTCATACGAGAGTAAAAACAGACGTCTGATATCGCAGGTAAGAAATCTCAACCAGATTAACAGAAAACTGGGAGAGCAGATTAAAACACTCAAACAGGAAGCGCGGGCGCTTATTAAGGAAACCGAAAAATATGCAAAAAGCATTTCGTTTACAAAAAACTTCATAAAAAGCGTATATGAGTTTAAATACGCCTATATTCCGAAATCCAGCGAGCTTGTGGATATTACCCTTCTTATGAACAAAAATGATGTTTATCTTGAAAGTATGGACTATAACAACAGTGCGTTCAGTTTTAACGTATTTTCATTTAAGGACACTCAAATTCCTAATTTTATTGACGATTTGGTAAAGAAGGGTTTTAACGTGGAAACCGACGGTGTTACGCTTAAAAAAGGAAAATACAATGCCACAGTTAGGATTAAAGAATGAAATTCATAGACAATATCGATAATTATTTTTATGCCAAAACGCCTAAAGACGTACTGATGGCTTATCTGATGATAGTGGTGCTTATAGGGTTTGTGGTTTTTTATTTTATATTGCCCCAGACGCAGAAATACAGAAACCATCAGGTGAAGATATACAAAAAAACGAAGTCGGAACTTAGGCAGCTGAAATATCAAAAAAACCTCTTAAGCGGCCAGCTTGTGCTTCTTAAAAAAAAGATAAAAAACATATCACTTGAAAAAACGGCTTTAAAAAAACAGAAGGATTTTTACGACGAACTGGCCAACCTTCTGGATTTTGTGGAATTTAACCAGTATAAATGGGGCGAATTCGTTAAAAATCTCGTATTTAACGCCAAAAAAGAAGGTCTGAAAGTTTTGGGCTTTACGAATCAGTTATATAACGATAACAAAGGTCTTATTAACAAAAAAATGGAAATCAACGTCAAACTGAACGGAGAATATAAAAACTTTTTATATTTTATATACCAGTATGAAGATATAAGAGATCTGCTCAGGGTCGAAAGCATAAACATAGATAAAAATAAAAATTTTGAAATAAAATTCACTTTATATGGGTATGAAAAATGAAAAAGATTATTTTATTAACGGGTTTAGTTTTTCTTTTTTTATACGGAAACGCGCA
>NZ_JBMYAU010000106.1:0-4800 GCF_053994455.1 Nautilia sp.
TGCTTTTAAATATTCGTCAATTAAATAAAAAATTGTTATAATTCTTTGCTCCATAAAAACCTCCCAAAGCTTTTTATGGAGCTCTAACAATTTTTATTCCTTATTTAACTAGCAATTTGGGTTATATTAATACTATTTTAGATAGTGAACGAAAAATTCAGTAATATTATTTATTTACAGTGACAGACACCATAAGAAGAAATACCTAAACAGGCCGAAAGGCCTTGTAGAGGAGGTTTTTAAAACTTTTAAGGAGGGGAAATTGAGTTTGAATTATAACGAAAAAAGCTTAATTTTCGCTTAATTCTTTTTCAAAAGATCTGCTCGTAATTACATATTTGCTGTTCATAAACATAAATTCAAGATAATAAGCGTGTAGCATAAGCCTTTTTGCCCCTGTTTTTTTAATACGTTCCTCTTCATTAATCAGCTTATTTAGATATCTGTCGGCAAAGTCGTTGTCGACCCCGTATAAAGGATCGCCCACTATCGGATGGCCTATGCTGAAAAGATGAACTCTTATCTGATGCTGCCTGCCTGTGAGGGGTATGCATTCCACGAGGGTGTTTTGACCTATTTTTCTAATCGGTTTTATTATTGTAATTGACTCTTTTCCTTCGGGATGGATTATCACTTTTACTTTGATGTTTTCATCTTTATTAACGGCTATTGGTTTTTTTATTGTCAGCTCTTTTTCAAGATGTCCTTTTACCAAAGCGAGGTATTTTTTTTGAATTTCTTTATCCTGAAAGGACCTTTTTAATATCGATTCACTGAATTTGTTTTTGCTTGCCATCACAAGCCCGCTTGTTTCTTTATCAAGTCTGTGGACAAGATTTGCATCATTCCCCCATAAAGCTCTCACATCATCAAGCAGGCTTTTGGTGTTTGCAAGTTTTTTAGGATGGATTGCCACGCCGCTTGGTTTGTCAAATACGGCGAAGTGTGTTGTTTCAAATATCGGTTTTAGTCCGTAGCCGTTGGGTTCGAATACGATACATTTCAGTCGGCCTGTAGCCCTTTGGGATTTTTTCGTAATTCTTTTATCGTTTACGCTTACTCTTCCCCTGTCAATCGCCCTTTTGGCTTCACGTACGTTAAAGCCCAGCTTTTTGACTAAAAAATCGAGGACTTTTTCATCTTTTATTTCAAATTCTTTGACAATGAAGCCCATTATTTAATCATATCCGAAAAATCTTTCTTTTTCCCCATTGCGGTTAAATCGTCGAGTGAAGTCAGGCCGCTGTTTATTTCTCCGACGTCTGTATCCACTTTTTTCTGCAGTTCTTCAAGCTGTTTTTTGTATTTTTGCATCTCTTCTTTCATTTCTTCAAGTTCAAGCTCTTTTCTGATATCAGCCGTTGCGTCTCTCCACATTTTTTTGATTTTTCCTACAAATCTTCCAATTTGAACCATGGCTTCGGGAAGTTTGTCCGGACCTAAAACAATAATGGCGATAACGGCAATAAATAGTATTTCGGTAAATCCCATATCTGGCATATCGGACCTTTTTTCCTGAATTATATCACAACTAAGTTAATTTGATACAATTACATTAAAAAAGGCAGGGTATGGTTGAAAGATACGCAAGAGAAGAAATGAAAAAACTCTGGGATATGAACGCTAAATATAAAGCGTGGCTTGATGTGGAAATAGCGGCGGTGAAAGCGTGGAATAAACTTGGACTTATTCCTGATGAAGACGCAAAAAAAATCGAACAAAACGCTAAATTTGACATTAAAAGAATAGATGAAATCGAAAGAGAAACAAAACACGACGTTATCGCATTTTTAACAAGCGTGGCGGAGAGCCTCGGTGAAGAGAGCAGATGGGTTCACTACGGTATGACTTCAAGTGACACTATCGATACCGCAGTTGCACTTCAGATGAGAGACTCACTTAAAATAATTATCGATGATGTAAAAATGGTAATGGAATCAATCAAAAAAAGAGCTATGGAGCATAAATATACTTTGATGGTCGGAAGAAGTCACGGTATTCACGGTGAGCCGATTACATTCGGGCTTGTTTTGTCAATCTGGTATGATGAAATGAAAAGACACCTTAAAAACCTTGAAGAAACGCTTGAAGTAATCAGTGTCGGTAAAATAAGCGGTGCTATGGGTAACTTCGCACATGCTCCTGTTGAGCTTGAAGAGCTGACTTGTGAATTTTTAGGGCTTAAACCCGCACCAATTTCAAACCAGGTAATCCAAAGAGACAGATACGCAAGACTGGCTTCTGCACTCGGGCTTCTTGCTTCAACTGTTGAAAAAATTGCAGTAAACATCAGACATTTCCAAAGAACGGAAGTTTATGAAGCTGAAGAATTTTTCTCAAAAGGGCAAAAAGGTTCTTCCGCAATGCCTCATAAAAGAAACCCTGTTTTAAGCGAAAATATCACAGGACTTGCGAGAATCATCAGAAGTTATACGGTTCCTGCAATGGAAAACGTGGCACTTTGGCATGAAAGAGATATAAGCCACAGCTCAACCGAAAGATTCTGGCTTCCTGACGGATTTATTACGACTGACTTTATGCTTCACAGACTTAATAACATTATCTCAAATCTTGTGGTGTATCCTGAAAATATGATGAAAAACCTAAATCTTACAGGAGGGCTTGTGTTTTCTCAAAGAGTTCTTCTTGAACTGCCGAAAAGAGGTGTCAGCAGAGAAGACGCATATAAAATCGTTCAAAGAAACGCAATGAAAGTTTGGGAGGAGATCCAAAAAGGACACGCCCCTCTAAATGAAAAAGGTGAAAGTCTTTTCCTTGAAAACCTTTTAAAAGACGAAGATCTTAAAAAATATCTAAGTGACGAAGAAATCAGGGGACTTTTCGATTACGATTACTACACAAGAAACGTGGACAGGATATATAAGAGAGTTTACGGGGAGTAATTGAGAATTGAGAATTGAGAATGGAGAATTAAGGGTTGAACTGATAAATTTTAAAACATCAAAAGATTACGAATATAACCTAAATAGGGTGGTTGAAACCGTAGAAAATTCATCCGTCGATTTTCTTCTTTTCCCTGAAGTTTGTTTAACAGGTTTCGATTATGAAAAGTGGGATGAAGTTAACCAATTTGGTGAATATGCTTTAAAAGAACTTTCAAAATTAAACAAGCCTTTCGCACTTACATTAATATATAATAATAAAAACTACTTTTGTCTGTTTGATAATGGGCTTCAATATAAAAGAGCGAAATTCAATCTGTTTGGTGATGAAAACGGATATTTTGAAACAGGCTCTAAACCCGAAATTTTTAAATTTAGAAGTTTAAAATGTGCAAATCTTATCTGTTTTGAGCTTAGATTTCTTGAATACTGGCAAAATTTCAGGGGAGTTGATATTATATTTGTACCCGCAAGATGGGGAAAAGAGAGAATTGAGCATTTTAAAACTTTAAATAAAGCCCTTGCCCTTTCGACCCAGTCACAGGTAATTGCCGTAAACAGCGCAAACGAATATGCCTGGGGGTGCAGTTTTGATGCATGGGGTGACGGTGTTGATGTTAGCAGTGAGAGAAGTATTGCGTTTATTGATTTGGATAAAAACAGAAAAATCAGAAAAAAATTAAATATAGGAATATCATGAGTAAAATACTTGCGGATAAAATAGCGGATTATGTTGAACTTGGGCCCAGGGAATATAAAGCGTTTTGTGAAATAGACAGAAAATACTTCGTCCCGGCCGGGTTTGAAAGAAAAGCATACGATATTACTCCTCTCCCTCTCGCCGATGATTCAACAATCAGCTCACCACTTACAATTGCCAAAATGACTTCATACCTTGAACTCGATGATGTGGACAGTGTGCTTGAAATAGGATGCGGCAGCGGTTATCAGGCGGCGATACTCAGTAAAATAGTAAGAAGGGTGTTTACTATTGACAGAATCTGCAGACTTGTTGAAGTTGCAAAAAAGAGATTTAAAAAATTAGGCTTGTATAATATTAATGTTAAGTGTGATGACGGAAGATTCGGTTGGAGGGCTTATGCTCCGTTTGACAGGATACTTCTTTCTGCATATATAGAAGATATGGAAAAAGAACTGGTCTCACAGGTTAAAGATGACGGATTTATTCTCGCACCAGTGAAAATAGGAAACGAACAGGTTATTACAAGGTTTTACAAAGACGGCAGAAAAGAAACTATTGAAAGCTGCGAATTTGTTCCTATTAAAAAAGGTGTGGTGAAATAATTTGAATATTTATGAGTGTTTTTAAAATAAATATGCGAGATTAAGCAATATAAAACAGGGAATAACATAGTCAAATCAAATGCCCGGTAACCTAAGAGTGACAGACACTTACAGATGAACGTCATGCAAGTATCAATACGTATAAAATGAATGAGAAATGTATTATGATTATATTAAACGTACGCAATATGAATAATCACTTAAATAATAAACAACAATTAAAAAGTCTTATTATAATTGTGTCAGACTCTAAAAGGAGTGAATTGGTTAAAGAGGCTTGTTAAAAATGAATATTAATTTATAAAAAATAAAATATATTTATACAAGTGACAGACCTGTTTAATAGTTTAATATGTATTATTAAATAAAGAAAATAAGAAAAGGTGAAAAAAGAATAAAAAAGTAAAAAAATATAAAATTTCCTTAAAAAAAGGAGAATAAGTCTTGACACAGAATAAAAAATTCAATATACTTTCAGTCCTCAAACGGGGATAAGGTTTGAGAGATGATAGAGAGCTTAGAGATAAGTAGCATACCCGAGGGGGGAATAGAAATTAAAAGTGAAAAGTTAAAAATTAAAGATTTTTAGCTT
>NZ_JBMYAU010000107.1:0-2261 GCF_053994455.1 Nautilia sp.
GAGCGCCGAGAAGCATCTCTTTTACGGTCTGTTCGCTCACGGCACCGTACTTTTCAAGCGTCAGTTCTTCTACCCCGAGCCATTCGTGTTTAATTCTGTTGGCGTATGTTACAACGCTTCCGTCAAAACAGTTGCTTGATCCGCTTATTTTCGTAAGGTTGCTTGCTATGAGCCCTCCCGTACAGCTTTCTGCGAATGTTATTTTTTTAGGGGGAAGGCTGTTTACGATATGTTCGAATAAATTACCGAAAACGGTATACGGGATAATGTTTAAAATTTCTTTTTTAACGATATTTTCAAGCTTTTCCGTAACGATTTCTACAAATCCTCCTTCGTTTTCCATAATAATGTATGAGAGTTTATGGGCGTTGAATATGGGTTCTAAAAACATATTTACCGTTTCTTTGTCGAATTTAAAAACATTAATGCTTTCGTATTCGGGTGTGATAATGAAAATTTCCGGAACTTTATCTTCAAGCAAAATTACGTTTATGGGATGGTAATAATCGATAAAAAAACTGTTTTTTGAATATTTGGAATGCTCCGGAATTAAAAAATCGTCTTTAACGATAAGCTGGCGGTTTGTAAGGTTTGCCAAAATTCTCGCCACCAAAGGGTACGTTTTTTTGTTTGTAATTATAATCGTCTCATCGTGCGGTTTGAAATCTATATCGAATGTATCAATGTATTTTAAAGAGTCATACTGAACTTTTTTTAAAAATTCCTCTTTTAACGCGTTTTTAAATTTCCATTCTTTGCCTACGAAGATTATTTCCATTTTTCACCTTTGTGATATAATTAAGATATTGTATCAAAAAGGAGAAGTTATGAAAAAAAATTTGCCGGAGTTTAATTTGCCAAAAGATAAAGTGTTTAAAAAAAACGGTAAAATTAAGAGCGATTTTTATGAAAAGGAACTTTTAAAGCTTCAGATAGAGCTTGTAAAACTTCAAACGTGGCTTAGAAACAATAATAAAAGAATGCTTGTGGTTTTTGAAGGGATAGATACGGCTGGAAAAGACGGAACGATTAAAAGAATACTCGAATACCTTAATCCGAGGTTTGCAAGAAGCGTGGCGCTTGACAAACCGAGCGACAAAGAAAAAACCCAGTGGTATTTTCAGCGTTTTGTGCCTTACTTTCCGGCGGGAGGGGAAATGGTACTGTTTGACAGAAGCTGGTATAACCGTGCGGGTGTGGAGAAGGTGATGGGCTTTTGTACGAGGGAGGAATATCTTAAATTTATAAGACAGTGCCCCAGATTCGAAGAAATGATAGTGGATGACGGTATAAAATTTTTTAAATACTGGCTGAATATTTCCAAAGAAGAGATGTATAAAAGATTAAAAGCGCGCGAGACGGATCTTCTTAAGAAGTGGAAACTTTCGACGCTTGATTGGAAAAGTTACGAACATTATGAAGATTATCAAAAAGCCAAAGAGGATATGTTCGCATCCACATCCACGCCTTACGCACCCTGGGTTATTGTGGACGCTAATGATAAAAAAAGAGCGAGAATTAATGTAATAAGGGACATTCTCTCCCAGTTCGAATATGACGAAAAAGAGTATTTTTACCGTCCGGACCCGGATATTGTTAAAGTTGTTTCGCACATCGAATAATGTTTAAATGTTGTAATGGAAAATGTAAAATGTAAAAAATATAATTTCATTTTCCATTGTTTAATTGTCCATTTTCCATTAAAAGTTATGGTATAATACCTTGCAAAAAAGGAAAACCTCAATGGATTATAAAGATACTCTTCTTTTGCCTAAAACCACCTTTCCGATGCGCGGAAACCTTCCTCAAAACGAGCCTAAAAGATATAAAAAATGGTTCAGTGAAAACGTATATGAAAGAATGAAACAAAATAGAAAAGGAAACGACAAATTCAATCTTCACGACGGTCCTCCGTATGCAAACGGGCATATCCACATAGGACACGCACTTAATAAAATTTTAAAAGATATGATTGTTAAATATTACTATTTTCAGGGGTTTGACGTAAGATACACTCCGGGATGGGACTGTCACGGGCTTCCGATTGAGCAGCAGGTTGAGAAAAAAATAGGACGTGAAAAAAAAGAGAGGCTTCCTAAAAGCAAGGTAAGGGAGCTTTGCCGTCAGCACGCCGCTAAATTTATCGAAATTCAAAAAGAAGAGTTTCAAAACCTCGGAGTAATAGGGGACTGGGACAATCCTTACAAAACCATGGATTTCGAATTTGAAGCCAATATTTATAAAGCTTTGGCTGAAATTGC
>NZ_JBMYAU010000108.1:0-13060 GCF_053994455.1 Nautilia sp.
GATTAATTTTTTCATTTTTGCTCCTTTAATTTAAATTTAATCAAATTATTATATAAAAAAAATGTTTTTATTTGCAACACTAAAACAATTTATTTAACAAATCTTTGTTATCTTCAAGGTATTTGTCTATCAGTTTTCTGAGTTCCTTGCTTGAATCGGAATGTTTGAGCTTGGCTATTTTTTTAAATGCTTCCCATTTTGATTTTTCGACTTTAAAATTTGCGTTTTTCATTTCCGTCATTATTTTACCTTTAAATTTTCATTATTATTTCATTAATATATATTGTTACGTTATTTTATTTAATTTTAGGCTTTTTTGCTATACTTTCACCAAAAAAAGGCGATAAATGAACGAAAAAGAGATATTAAGCAGAGCCGGCGGCAAATGCGAACTTTGTGAGAGCGAAGACAACCTTTCAATTTATGAAGTGTATAAAAGCGAAGATAACGACGGATATGCCCTGCTTTGTGAAACGTGTCTAAATCAGATAGAATCTCAAAACTATGACGAAAATCATTTCAACTGTCTGAACAACTCAATGTGGAGTGAGGTTCCCGCCGTTAAAATTTTGAGTTATAAAATATGGAAAGCACTTGGCAGAAGCGATATGACTGATATGATGTATTTAACCGATGAAGAAACGGCTATTGCAAACAAAACCGAAGAAATTGTAAAAGATTCTAACGGAAACATCCTAAAAGCCGGAGACAGCGTAAGCGTAATAAAAGACCTTGAAGTAAAAGGTGCGGGTAAAACAATCAAGCGAGGAACGGTGGTTAAAAACATAAGAATGTGTGACGTTGAAGGACACGTATCTTGCAGGGTGGACGGAATCGGCCAGGTTTATCTGAAAACCGAATTTCTTAAAAAAATTTAATAGGGCTCTCCCCTATTTCAGGTATTTACCTGCTATTGATTTTATTTTTTTATATATCTTGTCAAAATCCGCACTGTAAACCCTTGTATCAAAAACTGTAGTCATTAGATTCGTATCACGTTTAAATCTCGGAACCATTTGCAAATGAATATGATCGGGTATTCCCGCACCCGCGTCAAATCCTAAATTCCAACCCATATTTATGCCGTCTGCTCCGAAATCTTTTAAGATTTTACAGCCTCTTTGGGCCATTTTGGCTATATGACAGACTTCTTTTTCGTTTAGATCTTCATAATTTGATACGTGTCTTACAGGAATTATCATAAAATGTCCGGGATTATAAGGGTATCTGTTCATTACGAAAAAACATATTTCATCCCTGTAAAAAACCTGGTTTTCAATGTCTTTCTCAGGTATTTTGGCAATATCGCAAAAAACACAGCCCGTACGTTTTTTAGTATGATATTCCCTTCTCCAGGGAGCATAAAGTCTTTCCATAGGTGTCCTTTAAAAAAATAATGTTTTCGATTATATCAAATGTTTCCGAGCAGTTCGTTTATTATTTTTTCACCCTCTTCTTTTGATATTTCGTTGTTTTTTATTTTGCTTTTTATATATGTTATTTCGTCATCTCTCTCTTTAATTAACATAACAAGTTCACTCTGTAAATCCTGTATTCTTTTTTTCAGTGTCGGATACGTAATGCCGAGTTTCTCGGCCAGGTCTTTTAGATTTCCTCCCGCAAGTATCAGTTCAAGCGCGAGTTTTTGAGAATTTAGGGAGAGTTTTGCAAGGAGAGGAAAAGAAAACCCTCCTTCAAAAACCGTATTGCAGTGAGTGCATTTTAAACGCTCGATTTGAAGGTTGGATTTACAGACGAAACATTTTGTCATTTTTTTGCCTTTTAATTTTATTAAAAAATTATAGGCAAAATTTTAAAATAATTCAAATTTTTTATAAAAATTTTTAATTTTTTAAAACCTCTCCTATTTTCTTTTCAATCGATTTAATTTTTTGTTTCATTCTGTTGCTTTTGTTTTTTCTTATATCCATTTTAATCGTAGTATATACTCTGTTACAGTCCGGTTCGAGTTGTTTGTAAGCGTTGTTGATAACCGCCGTAGCTTCCTCCATGGTTTCAACCTCAAATACCGTTCCCATAGGAGTCAGCTGATAATTAACATCACTTTTTTTAAACATTTTAATAATTCTGCTTACATATTCGCTTACACTCTCTCCCTTGTCTGTCGGGAACATAGCAAATTCTACAAGCACACTCATTTTTACTCCTTATTTTAGTTTAAGTTTTAAGAGTTATAATTAAACAAAAAGGTTTTATTATGACTCTCAAAGCAAATTACGTCGATATTTTCAACAGAAGAATTTTTCCTGCTAAAATTACCATAAAAAACGGAAAAATTCAATCGGTTGAAGAGACTGACAAAGCTGAAAATTACATACTTCCGGGATTTATAGACGCCCATATACACATTGAAAGCTCAATGCTTGCGCCCTCAACGTTTGGTGAAATAATGCTCTCCCACGGGCACACGGCGAGTGTAAGCGACCCTCACGAAATCGCAAACGTATTAGGTCTTAAAGGTGTTTACTGGATGATGGAAAATGCCAAAAAAACGCCTTTTAAAATTTACTTCGGGGCGAGTCCCTGCGTTCCCGCCACACCTTTTGAAACAAGCGGCGCGAAACTCGGCGTTGAAGAGATTGAAGAGCTTTTGAAAAGGGATGATGTTTTATATCTCAGCGAAGTTATGAATTTTCCGGGTGTTATTAACGGGGATGAAGATATGATGAATAAAATAAACCTTGCAAAAAAATATCACAAACATATAGACGGTCACTGCCCGGGTTTAAGGGGTGAAGGTTTAAGCAGATACATAAACGCCGGAATAGAAACCGACCATGAGGCCTTTGCTTACGATGAGGCTGAGGAGAAAATATCTAAAGGTATGAAAATAATCATAAGGGAAGGAAGTGCGGCTAAAAATTATGAAGCGTTACACCCGTTAATAGCGAAATACCCGGATATGTTAATGTTCTGTTCGGACGACAGACATCCCGACGACCTGATAAAGGGCGATGTGAATCTTCTTGTAAAACGCTCCGTTGAGCTTGGGTATGATCTGTTTGACGTTTTGAAAATAGCGTGTATAAATCCTGTGCTTCATTACGGGCTTGATGTTGGATTGCTGAGAGCCGGAGATAACGCCGATTTTATAATTGTTGATAATTTGGAAAGTTTTAATGTATTAAAAACCTATATAAACGGCGAAAAAGTATATGAAAAAGGTGTTGATTTAAGATTTGAAAAAATTAATACCGTAAACAACTTTAACGCTGAAAAATTAGAAAACATTGAGTTTCCCGAATGCGGGGAATATAATGTAATTGAAGCGATTGACGGGGAACTGATTACCAGGAAATCCACCTATAGCGGCGTCATTCCTGATATTGATGAAGATATACTTTTGATGTGTGTGGTAAACAGATATAAACCGGCAAAACCTTCGGTGGCGCTTATAAAAGGTTTCGGGCTTAAAGATGGCGCCATAGCATCAAGCGTGGCGCATGATTCACACAATATTGTCGCCGTCGGTACGAATAAAAAGGATCTTTTAAAAGCCGTTAACACCGTTATAGAGTTAAAAGGCGGGGTTTGCAGTGTAAAAGGAGAAGAAACGGCGGCTTTAAAACTGGATGTGGCGGGACTTATGAGCTCTTCAGACCCTTACAGGGTTGCTGAAAAATATCAGGAGGTTCAAAATTTTGCCAAAAAACTCGGAAGCCGCCTTCGTTCACCTTTTATGACGCTCTCTTTTATGGCTTTGCTTGTTATTCCGGAGCTTAAACTTTCAGACAAGGGGCTTTTTGACGGCGTTAGGTTTGAATTTACGGATTTATGTATTTCTTAAGAAGATCAAAATCTTCTTTTTTATGTCCGTAAATAACCGCTTCGCACTCAAAATCCACATTTCTTGAAAAAAATTCCTTATATATCCGAATAACCTTTTCTTTGTCAAGACCCCCAATCCCGACACCCATCAAAGGCAAGACAATTTTACAGGGTGCTTTTGTTTTTATGATTTTTTCAATGTTTTCAAGTGCTTTTTTTATTGTTTCGTAAGAGGGTGAGGGATTTTGTTTTGAATAATCCATTACAGCTGCATGCAAAGCGTTTTTAAATGAAATATTTCCCGGACAGGATGTAACTATTACATCACCCTGTTTTATAGGTGCGTGTTTTTTCATTTCGGTTTGAAGTTTGTTTCCGCAGTTTCTTCTAAACGCCGCACTTACGCCGCTTCCTAAGAAAAGATCCGTGTTTGAAGGATTAACTATAAAATCAGCCCCGTTTTCGGAAAAAATATCCCCCTGCTTTACTGTGATTTTATACATTCCATGCCTTTAAAACTTCGTTTTCTATAATTTTTCTGTTTTTTTCCGCTTCTTTTGAATTAAAGAAAAAATAGTGATCACCATTTAACATAATATTTTTACTTTTTAAAAGTTCGGCCTGTTTTTTTATTGCTTTTTCGGGTACCGCGGTATCTTCCTTTCCGCCGAATATCAGCACACTGCCGTTATATCCGGAGAAATATTTGCTGAAATCCTCATCAACCACGTTTTTAAAAGTTTCATACATATTTTCACTCATACCCTTTGCGTCGCCGCTTACAAAATGTTTTCTTAAACCTGAAAGCCCGATAGTTTTTAATATTTTGTACGTTTTGATTTTAAGTTTTACGCTTAAAGGTTTCGGTGTTATGATACCTGCGCTTGCAAGCAGCACCAGAAGTTTCGGGCTTAAAAGCGTTGCAACTTTACCTCCAAAACTATGCCCTATTATTATGTCTTTTGAAATATTTAATTCATTTAATAATTTTGCAATAATTTTTGCATAATCATTTGTTGTTAAAACATACTCATTACTTGATTTTCCGAATCCCGGCATATCTATATAAATGTGTCTGAAGTCTTTAAAATAATTTTTAAAACATTTCATTATTTCTTTATTGCTGCCCCATCCGTGCAGGAAAATAACGTTTTGTTTTTTTGAAGGGTTTATTATTTCGTATGAAATATCAAATACTCTGCCATCAATTTCAATTTTTCTAAGAGCCATTTTTTTCTCCATACTTCGGAACAAACTCCAAACTTGCAGAATTTATGCAGTATCTTATTCCAGTGGGTGCCGGTCCGTCGCCGAAAATATGCCCGAGGTGCCCTCCCCAGTTTCCGCACATCGCCTCAATCCTTGTCATTGAGCCTGTAAAGTCGGCCTGTTCAAGCACCGGACCAATTGATATGTAAAAACTCGGCCAGCCCGTGCCGCTTTCGAATTTATGCTCACTGCTGAAAAGAACCGTTCCACAGCATTTGCATTTGTAAATTCCGGTAGTTTTATTGTCCCAGTATTCGTTATTGAAAGGCGGTTCGGTTCCTTTTTCACAAATTACGTATTTTTGTAAATTGGTAAGGGTGTTTTTGCATTCGCACATATAAAACCTTTGATATAATTTTGAAAATTTTATCCAAAATGGGAGTCAAATGAAAGACTTGCAATCAATCAACAGGCTTATTGAAGCATTTGAAGAACTGCCGAGCATTGGGAAAAAGTCGGCGACCAGGCTTGCACTTTCCGTTGCAAAAGACAAATTCAAAGCCTTGAAACTCATAAACGCCATAGAAGATGTGGTTGCGAATATTAAAGAATGCGAAATCTGCGGCAATTTCAGCGAACATGAAATATGTGACATATGCGCGGATGAAAACAGGGACAAAACACTTGCAATTGTTGAAAATTCAAAAGATATAATGACTATAGAGGAAAGCGGCAGTTACAAAGGATATTATTTCGTATTAACCCATATAGACGATGAAGTTATACAAAAATTAAGGGAAATTGTTAAAGAAAAAGAGATTAAAGAGGTTATATTTGCCTTTCCTCCGTCTGTTGAAAGTGAAGCGAGAAGCCTGTATCTTGAAGACAGGCTGAAAGATTTAAGTGTCGAATTTTCACAAATAGCCCAGGGGGTCCCGACGGGCGTTCATTTTGAAAACGTGGATGTAAACTCTCTTGCTAAAGCGATAAAACTCAGGTTTAAGCTTTAAGTTTTGTGTGTTTCAGGACAAAATTTCTGAAATCTTCAAACAGCCGTGTTTTTGTTTTATTTTTGTGGTAAATTAAATAGAAATTTCTTTTAAATTTAAGGTTTTTTATTTTAATTTCGAAAAGGGTCTTGTTTTGCAGTTCGTTCTCAACCGCAGTTTTTGAGATACACGTTACGGTTTCAGGGTGGTTTAAAAGCAGTGTTTTTATTTCTTCAAAATCGTTATATTCCATAAAAATTTTAAAATTGGTAATGTTTTTTGTCTGTGAGAGAAATGTTTCCCTTGTTCCGGAGCCCTCTTCCCTTAAAAGCCATTTTCTGTTTTTCAGTTCGTCTATAAAAACGTCTTTGTGGGGTACGGATGATACGATTATTAATTCGTCTTCTTTTATTTTCTCTTTTACAATGAATTTTTCTTCCGTTTCGGTTTCTATAAATCCGATATCAAGTTCGGCGTTTTTTATTTTTTCTATAATTGTTTTTGAATTTTCGATATTTTTTGTTATTGAGACGTTTTGATTATTTAAAAGATATTCAAATATGATTTCGGGCAGAATATAAGCCCCTGTTGTTTTGCTTGCCGATATTGTAAGGTTTCCCGAAATTTTTTCTTTTACAAAACGGTATCTCGCATCCATTAAGCGGTTGTAAGGCCCGAGAGTCATTTCTTTAAATTTTCTCCCTCTTTCGTTTAAAACGAGTTTTTTCCCTATTCTGTCAAAAAGCCTTTCACCTAATTTGTTTTCCAAAGATTTTACGCCCTGAGATACGGCAGACTGTGAAAGCGACAGGGCTTCGGCTGTTTTCAGAACGTTTTGTCTTTCGGAAAGTTCCAGAAAAATTTCAAGTTCTTTGATTGTCACACGGTTCCTTTTCAGTTTTACTTAATATTCTATCAAAAAAAATTAATTTTACTTAATTTTAATAAATAAATAAAATTCTTTAAAAAAAAGGAAAGGTATGTTTAAAAAGGAAAACAGAACGAATACGCTTAACGGAATACTGTTTGTCTCTCTTTTTTCGCTTGCCGCAATTCAGATATCTCAAATGGGCTTTGTAAAAAATCTGGGATTGAGCCCTTTGATTGTAGGTATAGTGATAGGTATATTTTATGCGAACACACTAAGACACAAACTTCCGAAAGAATGGGTTCCCGGGATACTTTTTTGTACCAAAAACATTTTAAGGTTCGCTATTGTACTTTACGGTTTTAGAATCACTTTTCAGAATATTTTTGCCGTCGGGATGTGCGGTATTGTAGTTTCGGTGTTTATTGTTTTCAGTACTTTTATTATAGGTTACCTTATCGGTACTAAAATTTTAAAGCTTGACAGAGATACCGCCATACTTACAAGTGTGGGAAGTTCTATATGCGGTGCGGCGGCCGTTTTGGCTACCGAACCGGTTATTAACGCCAAGCCTTACAAAAGCGCCGTTGCGGTGGCAACTGTGGTAATATTCGGTACGACGGCTATGTTTTTATATCCGTTTTTATATAAAGCCGGGGTTATACCGTTTACTCCGGAGGAAATGGGTGTATATATCGGGGGTACGATACATGAAGTCGCCCACGTAGTAGGAGCCGGAATCGCCGTGAGTGCGGATACGGCTAAAACAGCCGTTATAGTAAAAATGATAAGGGTGATGATGATTGCGCCTTTTTTAATACTGCTCGGTCTGTGGCTGTCATTCAAGGGGGAAAATTCTAAAAAAACGGTTACAATACCCTGGTTCGCGGTGTTTTTTATTCTTACCGCAGGATTTAATTCTTTAAATGTTTTATCTGCCGGTACGGTGGAGATGATAAATTCTTTTGATACGTTTTTGCTTACGATGGCTGTGACAGCCCTTGGAATGGAAACGACTGTTGAAAAGTTCAAAAACATGGGAATGAAACCGGTTTATCTTGCTTTTATTTTGTTTGTCTGGCTTATTTTCGGAGGTTACTTTATTGTCAACACCGCTTTTAATACTTTTTAAAACATCTTATTCCCATATCCTTCGGGTATCCCCTTTTCTGGGCGATTTCTTGAGATTTTTCAGTTACCGGTTCATCACCGAGCTGTTTTATTTCGTCTATCTCGATCTGTTTTTTATACGGTACTCTGAATTTTTTACTTAAATCTTTTACAATCGAATCGGCCATTGATGTAACGGTTGACGCTTTTACGACTTCACACCTTGCGTAATTGTCTTCAAAACTTATCTCAACCGCTCTTAATTGTGCATCGCAGCCCGGAATCTGCTGCGCTCCGTATAAAGGCACGTAAGTAACCTCGCTTGAATTAAATTTAGGGATATACTGACTCATATGTTCAACCGTTCTTTTGGCCCTTTTTTCGGCTTCTTCTTTTTTCCAGCCTTTTTCTATTTTTTCGATGAAATGCTCAGACAGTTTTGGGAATGAACTTTTTTCATCCGAACTTACAAGCCCGTCTTCAAATAGTGTGATATTTTTTGTCATACCGTGAAGTTGAAAATATCCGTTAGGATAAGGCGTAAACTGGGCCATTCCCTTTGGAGTTCCCCTTTTCCCGTGGAAAATTATCTCAGGCCATGTGAAATTAAAATCATCGTTTTTTACCACATATGCCGCTTTGAATTCGGTGAGTCTTTCCCGTTTGAAATTAAGTGCGTCGTCAATTTCGCCGCTTCTGTAACCGGCTGCGTTTATTAAATAATCAAATTCTTCACCGTTTACGATCCATTTGCCGCCTTTTTTTTCGACTTTGGCTTCTTCGTATCTTATTATGCCTTTATTTTCAAGAACAAGTTTGGCTATTGCAGCAAGCCTGAAGACGTTTACACCGTATTCCTGAACCAAAATTACCGGATATTTGATATTATTAAGATCAGTGTGTTTTGCAAAAGGTATAAGCCATTCATCCGGGCTTTCAGGGTTTTTGATTAGATCTTTTTGTTTTAGTTTCTCGAGGTCTTCTTTGTAATACAGCTTGTAATATTCTTCAGGTTCTCCCAACACTTTGTTTTTTGGATCTTCGCTTATGAGTTTTTTATATTCGTTTTTTAAGATATCAAGAGTTTCTATTAAATCTTCAGGATCCCCTTCGTCACTTTTAGGAATGACTATAACCGTAGGTCTGTAATCAATTGCATGTGGATAAAGTCTTATAAAGTCGATAGATTCTTTTAAAAGAGCGATTTTTTCTTTTAGTGTTATTTCCCTGTACAAATTCCCTCCGGCATGCAAGTGGCAAATCGGAGGTCCGCTTACAAGATCGTTTTTCTCAAAAAGTTTTACGTCAACATTTAAATTGTCAAGATACATAGCAATACTGCTGCCCGTAATTCCCCCGCCTATAATTGCAACTTTCATAAAACCTCCGAAAGTTTGGTAAAATCGTCAATTATTATATCCGGTTCAAACGCTGCAACATCTTCGCCGTAATTGTATCCGTAGTTTACAGCAACGGATTTGATTTGTGCCTTTTTTGCGGAGATAATGTCGTTTTTTGAATCCCCTATCATAACGCTGTTTTTTGGATCAAACCCCATTTTTTTACACACATACAAAAGTGGCAGGGGTGAAGGTTTTTTTTCCGGAAGACTTTCCCCGCCTATATACATTTCAAAATGTTCTTCAATTCCGAGAGTTTTTAATATTTCCCCCACAAATTCATAGGGTTTGTTCGTAACAATCGCTTTTTTATGCGGCAGTTTACCAAGAGTTTCCTTAACTCCGGGATAAAGGGATGTTTTTACGCAGACGTTGTTTTTGTAGTGGTTTTTGAATGTTTTTAGGGCTTTTTGAAGCAAATCCGTGTCGTTTTTATTTTTTAAAGCCCTCTCAATCAAAGTCTTTGCACCGTTTCCGAGATAGTTTCTAACTTCTTCTTCAGATACCGTATCAATACCAAGTTCATTAAATGTTTTATTAATTGCAACGGTTAAATCGGGTACCGAATCTATAAGCGTTCCGTCCAAATCAAAAATTAAAAGTTTCAAATCAGACCTTTTTTGTCTGCAATAATATCAAAAATTCTTTTTAAATTCTTCTAAATTTTTATATATTTCAATATCGCTTAACCTTTCTTGGGGTATAAACGCACATCTTTCAAATTTTTCGTAAATTTTACCTATTAAACAGATTCTAAAACTAAGCCCCAGTCCGTATTTTAAAGCCCAGACCATAAAAATTTCATTAAGTGTTCCGATACTGCCTGTCTGAGCGATAAATATGTCACTTCCGTCAATCAGTTTTTTTAATCTCTCAAAGAGATCTTTTGTAGGTATTCTTTCTGTTAGGTAAGGGTTTTTAGGTCTTATTTCGTCAAAATATTCAAGAGTAACGCCGATTACTTCCCCACCGGCTTCTTTTACGCCTTTACTTACGGCTTCCATCAGCCCTCCGTATCCGCCGCATTTTACGATATATCCACGGCTTGCGAAAAATTTACCAAGCTCCACTCCCTCTTCGTAAAGCTTAGGGTCATTTACTCTGCTTGCTCCAAACGTAGTCGCTGTTTTCATTAACTTCCTTTTGTGTTGAATTTTTTTATAAGATTATTATCTCTTTTATATTTAACATAATAATTTTACTCTATAAAGCTTAATTCATCGCGATGAGGTTTCCAGCATTCATTAAAAAACCTGTTTTCGCTTTTTAGAGTTTTTTCATTGCAGTTTTCAATAATGTTTTCTGCCCATTTTTCAATCGTTGTCTTAATACCCTCTCCCCATTTCATAAAGTATCTGTGATAATCTTCACTTGTATAAATTTTACCTCCCACATAAGGCAATCCGTCAATCGCTGGCAGTTTGAAAATGGCAAAAGTCTCTTCATCAAGCTCCTTTTTGCCATGATACTGTTTAATTACCTCTTCTTTTTCTTTTGCCATTCTCTTTTTATGAGAGAGGTTTTTAAAAATTGCGTATTTTGTCGCTTCCGCAATTCCTACAGCTTCCGCTCTCGGAAGGTCAAACCCGAGTTTCAATGCCCTGAATTTTTGCAGTGCCGCCATTTTAGGAAAACGGTTGATTTTTTTCATTTTCTATTCCTTATAAATATTTTATTTACTGTTTTTGCTTTTTTATAAAATTCCGGTTTATTTTTATAGTTTTGTTTTCCTTCTATCCCTTTTAAAATCTTTTCAAGTTCAGTAATACAAATCTCCCCTTCCATTCCTTTTGTTTCAGCCTTTAAATTTCCATTTTCATCTATTTCAATTTCTATTTTAAATTTTTGCATTTTTTATCTCCTTTATTAAATTATTTTTAGGATATCCTGTAAGTTTAATTGTTCCGTCATCTGAAATATCTATCTCCACATCACTGTTATTAAATATCCACTCTTCATTAAAACAATAAACTTTTTGATTGTTGTTTTCTTTAGTTTCATCAAATCTGCCGGATACCAACACATCTGTATATTTTAGCAACTCTTTTTGAGTTTCATTTAATTCATCAGTTTCAAAGCCTGTAAAAATTTGCAAACCTAAATTTATTTTTTTTATTTTTTTAGCAAGTTTTATAAGTTCTTTAGCCTGAAGCATGGGCTCTCCACCCGTAAATGTAACTCCATCAATTTTATCTTTTATTTCTTTTATCTCTTCAAAAACTTCATCTACACTTCTTAAAATGTTTTTTTTGAAACTCCAAGTCTCTTTATTCCAGCATCCGATGCAACCTAAATTACATCCTTGAAGCCAAAGTACATATCTGCATCCGTTTCCATTAACATAATTATATTTCTCAATATGATAAATATTCAACATCAATAAACTCTCTTTTGTAAAACAAGTTTAATTTTATTATCTTGAGTTATTTCTTTTTTAAGTTTATATCCCTGATTTTTAGCATTTTCTAAAATTTTTTCTTTTAAATAATTTTTATATTTTTCTTTATACAATTCTTCCGCTTTTTTTATTTCATTTTTATAATAATCGTCATACCAGTTATAAACAAACTGATTATTTTGAACGCTTACATTGTTTAAATCTAATTCTTTTATTACTTCATTTGCTAATTCGATATTTTTTATCTCCTGAGTTCCTTTAATTGTTACGATTCTGCTCATTTTAGTTCCTTTATTTGTTTTATTTTTTCTTCTAATTTTAAAATTTTCGGATTTTCTAACTTTTTTAATTCTTCTTTTGCTTTTTTAAGTTCACTCTTTGTATCTTCAAGGTCTTTTTTCTTTTTATTTAACTTTAAAATCTTTTCTCTTATTTTTAAATATTCAGGATATTTTTGTAACTCGTCAAGTTTGTTTGCGTATTCCAATTTTAGTATTTTTTTTCTTTCTTCTTTATTTTTGAAATATTTACTTCTTTCTTTTAATATTTTTTTAATTTCTTCATCATAGTTTATATTTTTGTTTATTATTTCTCTTAATCCCAAAATTCTTTCATAATTCGGTTCAATCTTTTTAATTTTATCAATAAAATATTCAATGAGAACATCTTTAACTAAAGATTTATTTATTTCACCTTCTACGATAAAATCATCTTTAAAAACATATACTTTATCTTCAACCCATACGAAATCACCAAAATCATATTCAAATATTCTATCTTCTTGATAAAATTTACTCGCATTTTCAATATCAGGAGTTAAAAGATAATAATCTTTATTGCTTATTCCTTCTATTTTAAGATTTACTTTTTTAGTAGATATAATAATAATTTTTTTATAAATCCATTCTCTTAAATATGGTAAAAACTCTTCTTTATGACAAAAAACATTAAATTCCGGTTCAGTAAATTCAATATTGTCAATTTGATTTTTAATAAGTTCAAAATCCTGTTGAGAATTTACTCCTTTATTTTTAGAATACCATAAAAAACTATTATCAGAATATCCGAAATAATATATCGTTTTTGAAGCGGTTTTTTCATCTACAATTTTATAGTTACCTAATCTAGATTTATTTTTATCAAAATCATTTTTTAAATTCTCTTCTAATAAATCTAAGTCGTTTAATTCATAATTTTTTTTAGCACTTCTTAAATAAAACTTCATATCATAATCCAAAAATTCTTTATTCTCTTCATAATTTAAAGAGATATAATCACTGTTTACACCGCTTACTAA
>NZ_JBMYAU010000109.1:0-19718 GCF_053994455.1 Nautilia sp.
GGCTTAAACGTACCCGCCCCGACATGTAAAGTCAGATATGACTTTTTATTTATTTTATTCAATAGTTCGTCCGTAAAATGAAGGCTTGCGGTAGGCGCTGCAACGGCTCCTTCCTTTTTGGCAAAAATCGTCTGATATTCTTTTTCGTCTATTTTTTCATCTTCTCTTTTGATATACGGAGGAAGCGGTACATGCCCGATCTCTTCAAGTATTTTTACAATATCTAAAAAATCAATAGTTTTTAATTTTCCATTTTCCATTTCACATTTAAAATTAACAATCCTGCTTCCGTCTTCAAGCAGTTGAGTAACTTCAGCCGTCAAGCCTTTGTCAAAATAAAGTTTCGTCCCTCTTTTGACTTTTCCTCTTATATAAACCAAAAATCCGTCTTTATAAGGCCTGTTTAATAAAAGTTCGACTTTACCCCCGGTCTCTTTTGTTCCGAAAATTCTGGCTTTTATAACTTTAGTATTGTTAAACACAAAATGAGAATTCCCCACAAAATCAAGTATGTTTTTAAAAACTGTATGCGTAACTTTGCCCGATTTTCTGTCATATACGAGAAGTTTGGCACTATCCCGGGGAGTTACGGGATATTTGGCTATTAAATTTTCCGGTAGGTTATAATCATATGAGGATACCAACAAATCCTCATTCAGTTGATTACTTTTCATTTTTTACTTTTGACTTTATTACACACCGATAAGTTTTCTAAGCTCTTCGGGTTTTGTAGTATAGGCCATTGCCATTTCTTTATCTATTATATGGCGTCTGACATATTCGCTTAGCACCTGGTTCATCGTCTGCATCCCCGTCGCGCCCTGGTTAAGCTGCATTTGGGAATAAATTTGAGGAATTTTATTTTCACGGATAAGGTTCGCAATTGCCGGATTGTTTATCATAATCTCATGCGCGGCAATTCTCCCGCCCCCGATTTTAGGAAGAAGACTCTGGGCAATTACGGCAAGGATGGCCATAGAAAGCTGGGTTCTTATCTGATCCTGTTCGTTTGCCGGGAAAACGTTTACTATTCTGTTTATTGTCTGAACGGCGGAATTGGTATGAAGCGTCCCGAAAACGAGATGTCCCGTTTCGGCCGCGGTAATCGCCGCACTGATAGTTTCCTTATCCCTCATCTCCCCGATTAGAATTACGTCGGGATCTTCCCTGAGCGACGCCCTTAAAGCGTTTAAAAAGGCTTTTGTATCTCTTCCGACTTCCCTCTGGGAAATAAGGGACTTTTTATGTTCGTGTACAAATTCTATCGGATCTTCTATAGTAATGATATGTTTTGCAAAAACTTCATTTATTTCGTTAAGCATAGCCGCTAATGTTGTAGACTTACCGCTTCCGGTGGGTCCGGTTACGAGTATAAGCCCTTTTTCTTTTCTTACTATTCTTTTAAAAATAGCGGGAGCATGAAGCTCATCCAAACTGAAAGGCCTTTCCGGAATTATCCTGAATGCGGCTGCTAAATTTTCCCTTTCGAAAAAATAGTTTGCCCTGAATCTTGCAACTTTGGGTATTTCAAACGAAAAATCCAGTTCCAAATCCTCTTCCAAAGAGGCTTTTTGTTTTTCAGTCAAAACCGAATAACAAAGCTCGACAACATCTTCCTTCTCAAGTTTAGGAAGGTTAAGAGGCGTAAGCTTGCCGTCTATTCTGAGCATAGGCTCGGCATTGACGTTAAGATGGAGATCACTCGCTTTATAATCTTTTATACTTCTTAAAAGCTGTTCTAACGTATATGACAAAGCCATTTTTTTCCTTATTCTATAATTTTAGGCACTATAAAGAACCCGTCTTTCGCATTAGGCGCATGATTTAAAATTTCCTTTACCGCCTCGTTTTTAACGGGTACGTCTTCCCTTAAAGGTGTCGGGTTATCAAGGGTTGAAAACGCGGCGTCGATTCCGCTCGTGTCAAGTTCATTCAGCATTTCGACAAATTCGACTATTTCGGCTAAATCCGCGGCCATCGCTTTTTTGTCACCGATTTCAACCATTGAAAGGGTTTCAAGTCTTCTTACCAAACTTTCATCTATTTTCATTACAGACCTTTTTTTGTATAATTTTAGCAAATATTAAATAAAAAGGATAGGTATGAGTGTATTTCAGGAAGCGAAAAAATATATCGTAGGCGGTGTTAATTCACCGGTCAGGGCATTTAAAAGCGTAGGAGGCGAACCTCCTTTTATCGAAAAAGGCGAAGGTGCATACATTTATGATATCGAAGGCAATAAATATCTGGATTTCATTCAAAGCTGGGGACCGCTTGTCTTCGGACACTGCGATAAAGATATAGAAGATTCGATATGTAATGCGGTCGGTAAAGGTGTAAGTTTCGGTGCTCCCACTACCGTGGAAGTGGAACTTGCAAAAGAAGTGTTAGAACTTTTCCCTCATTTGGATTTGATAAGATTTGTAAACAGCGGCACCGAAGCGACCATGAGCGCTATCAGACTTGCAAGGGGTGTCAGCGGCAAAGACGACATCATCAAATTCGAAGGGTGTTACCACGGACACAGCGACTCTCTTCTCGTAAGCGCCGGCAGCGGCGCCGCCACATTCGGAACTCCGTCAAGCCCCGGGGTTCCGGCGGATTTTACAAAACATACTCTTTTGGCAAAGTATAACGATATAGAAAGTGTTAAAAAATGCTTTGAAAACGGTAATGTAGGATGTGTGATTATAGAACCTATCGCCGGAAATATGAGCCTGGTACCCGCTGAAAAAGAGTTCTTAAAAGAACTTAGAGAACTTTGTACGAAAAACGGGGCTATATTGATATTCGACGAAGTAATGAGCGGATTCAGGGCGTCTCTTAGGGGAAGTTTCGACATTTACGCAATAGAAGCGGACATAGTTACATTCGGTAAAGTAATCGGAGGAGGAATGCCCGTTGGCGCCTTTGCGGGTAAAAGGGAAATAATGGAGCAGCTCAGTCCCGAAGGTCCGATATATCAGGCGGGAACTTTAAGCGGGAACCCCGTAGCCATGAGCGCCGGACTTGCTATGCTTAAAAAGCTTAAATCAAATCCGGATCTTTATAAAGATTTAGAAGCTAAAGCTAAAAAACTTATGAAAGGGTTTGAAGAAATTTCAAAAGAAAACGGCATCGATATTCAGACAAACGTAGTCGGAAGTATGTTCGGGTTTTTCTTTAATTCCAAAAAGCCTAAAAATTTTGACGACGTAAACGAAAGCAACACCGAAAGATATGCAAAATTCCATTCTGAAATGTTAAAAAGAGGATTTTATTTCGCGCCGAGCGCCTATGAAACGGGATTTATCTGCACCGTTATGACTGATTCCGATATCGACTCAACATTAGAAGCATATAAAGAAATAGCACCGGGGCTTTAATGGAAGAAAAACACCAAAAAGGAAAATTGGGAAAAACCGTAGAGGGAGCCGAAAAGCTCTCTTTGGGTATTTCCATAGTAGTGGCCATACTTATGGGTATCGGTATCGGAATATTGTTAAAAAAATGGACGGGATATACATGGACTCTTTGGCTTGGAGTTTTCTGGGGGGTTGCGGCCGCAATAATGAATATCAAAATAGAATACAGCAAACTGAAAAAAAATTATGACAGACTTGCAAAAGATCCTAAATATAAAAATTACAAATTAAACAGAAAAGATGAAGAATGGGATGATTTCGAAAAATAAAAAATCTCCGGTTTTTTTTGAATACCGGTATAAATTACATTGTTTTTGCCGCTTTTGACAAATCCCACATCGGCAAAAAGACACCAAGAGCAATCAAAAGCACAAGACCGCCTATTACCGTAAGCATTATCGGCTCTATTGCCGCTTGCATATTGTCTATAATATCCTGAAATCTGTCTTCATAATATCCCGCCGCACTGTCAAGCATCGAATCGAGCTCCCCAGACTCCTCACCCGCCGTAATCATACGAAGGGCGACGAAATTAAGCAGATTCTGTTCGGCCACCATTTCCGAAAAACTTCTACCCTGGTTTATCCCTTTTATTATTTCTTTAATTTTGTTTTTAATCACTTCGTTTTCAATTATACCCTCGCTTATTTTAAGCGCGTCTATCAAAGGAATACCGCTTTTTAAGAGTGACGAAAGAGTTAATAAAAACCTGTGAAGGGTGGAATATTTTATTACTTTATTTATCAGATATGTCTTTAATAAAAGACTGTCTATTTTCAGTTTATACTTATAGGAGGTTTTGTATAAAAACGAATTCACCGTAAAAGCGATTACCAGCACCGCCACAACTACCAATCCGTAATTAGAAAGGATATGCTCCATTCCGAGAAGTATCCTCGTAGGAAGAGGAAGCTCTGAATGAAGCTGCTTGAAAATATCTTTAAATTTTGGAATAACAAACATAATAAGAAAAACAAACGCGGCCGCAATCGCTATTAAGGTAATAACCGGATAGCGCAGGGCTTTGACCATTTTTCTTCTGTTTTCATACATATTTTCATAAATTGTGGCCAGGTTTTCAAGAGCCATAACCAAATCACCGGTCTGCTCCCCGAGCCTAATCATAGCAAGGGATATTCCGCCCACATACTGCTCGTATTCCCCGAACACGTCCGAAAGGCTTTTTCCGCTGTCTATGGCTTCGGCAGCTTTTATAAACACTTCTTTTATTACGGAATCATTGGTGTTTCCGGAAATATCCTCCAAAGCGTCCTTAAGTGAAATTCCGGCTTTAATAAGAACGGCCAATTGTCTTATTGAAGAAATATATGCGGGATAATTAAGCTTCTTTTTTAAAAACTTGGACTGAATTATGTCTTTTAATATTTTCAGTCTCTCTTCAAACGGCATGGGAATTTCTTCTATCCTGACAAGCATACCTTTATTCATTTTTTTACTGTCTATTATCGCTTCGGCTTTGTTTAACGATTTTATAATTACATCCTGTTTGTTTCCTTTGTAAAGAAACGTTACCTTATAATATTTCATAGCTTAGCCACCTTATAGACTTCTTCAAGGCTCGTGATCCCTTTTAAAGCTTTAATAAGCCCGTCATAAAACATATTTTTAAAGCCTTTCGATTTCAAATAGTGTAATAAATCCAGTTTGTCTTTTTTCTTTGAAATCATTGTTTCAAGGTTTTCATCGTTTAAAAAAACCTCCGTAATCAGCGTTCTTCCCGCAAACCCTGTCATATTGCATTTTTCACATCCTTTACCGGTATAAAACACTGCGTCTTTGGGCAGGATGTTTTTTATCGGATCCAAATATACATCGGCAGGTTTGTGAATGGTTTTACAGTACGGACAGATAGTTTTTACAAGTCTTTGAGCTTCTACGCCTATTAAAGAAGTGGCGACCATAAAAGGATCCGCCCCCATATCTATCATCCTGTTAATGGCGCTTACCGCATCGTTCGTATGAAGGGTGGAAATAACAAGATGTCCGGTAAGTGCCGCTTTTACCGCAATTTCAAGGGTTTCAAGGTCCCTTATTTCACCTATCATTATAATATCCGGGTCCTGTCTTAATATACTTCTAAGAGCACCCGCAAACGTCAGCCCCACTTTTGCGTTAACCTGTACCTGTTGAATTCCCCGCAGTTTATATTCCACGGGATCCTCAACCGTAATTATTTTTTCACTCGTATTGTTAATTTCATTTAATGCGGCATATAACGTCGTAGATTTACCGCTTCCCGTAGGACCCGTCACTAAAAAAATACCGTTCGGCTGGGAAAGCGCCTTTTTTATAAGAGTGAGATTTTTTTCGCTTATACCTATATCGTCAATGCGTTTTAAAATATTTCTTTTGTCCAAAATTCTGATAACTATGCTCTCCCCCCAGATTGTAGGAAGCGTGGAAACCCTGAAATCGAATTTGTTTTTGCCGAACTGCATTGAAAAAGAACCGTCCTGCGGTTTTCTTTTTTCGCTAACATCCAAACCGGAGAGCAGCTTTATCCTCGAATTTATCGCATAAAAAATTTCTTCGTCAAAATCCAAAAATTCGTATAAGGTACCGAATATCCTTATTCTTATTTCAGCCTCCCCCTCTTCGGCTTCTATATGGATGTCGCTCGCTTTTCTCTCTATCGAACTTACAAGAACATATTTAATAAGCCTCATAATGGCGGATTCGTCGCCTTTTATCTCTTCGCCCCTTAATTCCTTTTTTATATCCCCCAGAATTCCCTTAACCTTCTCCCTGTCTTCAACCTTTCTTATAACCTTTATTATATCGTCTCTGAAGCCGAGTACTATTTCAAGGTTTTTATCCTGAAAAAACCTTTTAATTAAAGCCTGTGCGTTCCAGTCAAGCGGATCGGCCATTGCGACAACGGCTTTGTCGTATTTAACCTCTATGGGAACGGCCAGCGTCTGTTTTAAAATATTTACGGGTACTTTAATATCCCTAAGCCTTACCTGCTCGAGATTTTCTTTATACCCTATCCCCATTGATTTAGAAAGATGTTCGAGATACTGCTTTTTAGAAATAAAACCGAGATCAAAAAGTATGTCCACAAGTTTTTTAGCGGGATGTTTTTTCTGATATTCCAGCGCCTTTTTTAACTGCTCTTCACTTATAATTCCGTCTTTTAAAAACAGCTCTCCGACTTTCACCAGTAATACTCCCTTTTTGTCAGCTCTCCGTTTACAACAGTGTCAATTACCACATTGTAATTGTCGCTTATCCATACTTTATATGTCGTATTTCCGTTTTTTACAACCAAAGCACCGTCTTTTTTTTCATAATCACCTTTTTGAATCAAACCGAAAACCTTTCCGAGCGTATTGTCGCTGATCTGAGGAAGGGTAATGTCCCCTATCTGCAAATTATCGTCAATCATCTGCATAATAAGTTTTTTCATTAAAAAAAGCGTAACTATGTATGTGGCGTTTTTTCTTCCTTCTTTTGTAACCTTCAATACTTTTGCAAGATCCAGCGCCGGAGTCAGAAACCTTTTTTTAAGACAGGCATACGCAACCAGCGAAAGCAGATCTTCTCTTTTATTGTTATATTTATTTATAAATTTCCACCTCTGATTACAGATATAAGAATAATATTTATTATTGAAAAGTTCAATTAACGTCATATTTTTCAAATAATCCGAAGACGCAAATACAAAATTAAACAAAACCAAAAGCAACGCCGTTTTTTTCATAAATCAACTCCTTTATCAAAACGATAAATTATATCAAATTATTTGTTATAATTCCAAAAAAAAGGAGTTTTTATGTCATTAAACATTTATTATGACAAAGATTGTGATTTAAGTATTATTAAAAGCAAAAAAGTTGCAATGATAGGTTTCGGAAGCCAGGGGCACGCACACGCGCTTAACCTGAGAGACAGCGGGGTCGATGTCGTTGTAGGTCTTAGAAAAGGAAGCAGGTCTTGGGAAAAAGCGGAAGCCCAGGGATTTAAAGTATTACCGGTTGACGAAGCCGTAAAAGAAGCCGACGTGGTTATGATTTTACTTCCGGATGAAATTCAGGCGGACGTATACTATTCTCAAATCGAACCGAACCTTAAAAAAGGCGCCACCATTGCATTCGGTCACGGTTTCAACATCCATTTCGGACAGATAAGACCGAGAGAAGATTTAAGCGTAATAATGGTCGCTCCGAAAGCACCGGGACACACTGTAAGAAGCGAATTCGTAAAAGGCGGAGGCATTCCTGATCTTATAGCCGTTTATCAGGGCGGTGAAGAAGCAAAAAAATTAGCATTATCTTACGCAAGCGCAATCGGCGGGGGCAGAACCGGAATTATCGAAACCACGTTCAAAGACGAAACCGAAACTGACCTTTTCGGAGAGCAGGCTGTTTTATGCGGAGGTGTCACAGCTCTTATCAACGCAGGGTTCGAAACTCTTACGGAAGCGGGATACGCCCCTGAAATGGCATATTTCGAGTGCCTTCACGAACTGAAACTTATCGTGGATTTATTGTATGAAGGCGGTATGGCGAATATGAGATATTCAATTTCCAATACTGCGGAATACGGCGATTATGTAAGCGGTCCGAGAGTTATCGGAGAAGAGAGCAAAAAAGCGATGAAAGAAATTTTAAAAGAAATTCAAAACGGAAAATTCGCTAAAGACTTTATTCTTGAAAGAAAAGCGGGATATGTCAGAATGAATGCGGAAAGACAACTTACCGAAAATTCACTTTTAGAGCAGACAGGTAAAAAACTAAGAGAAATGATGCCTTGGATTACTAAAAACAAAATCGTAGATCCCACTAAAAACTAACTTTTTCCCCTTTTTGGGACTTATAAAGTTTATTAAGTAAATTTTATAAGTCACACAAAGGAGTTAATTTGGCACAGGTTATTACGATTACAAGCGGGAAAGGCGGTGTCGGAAAATCCACTACCACTGCAAATATAGCAACAGCGCTTGCAAAAATGGGGAAAAAAGTCGTTGCCGTCGATTTTGACATCGGGCTTAGAAACCTCGATATGATATTAGGACTTGAAAACAGAATAGTTTACGACGTGGTGGACGTAATGGAGGGAAACTGTAATCTGGCACAGGCCGTTATAAAAGACAAAAGAACCCAAAACCTCCACTTTCTTCCCGCAAGTCAGACAAAAGACAAAAACGTCCTTAACAAAGAAAAAGTGGAAAAACTTATTGAAGAGCTTAAAAAAAATTTCGAATATATTTTAATCGATTCTCCGGCCGGAATCGAAAGCGGGTTCGAACATTCCATTTATCTTGCCGACAGGGCGTTAATCGTAACGACTCCCGAAATTTCATCCGTCAGGGATGCGGACAGGGTAATTGGCATAATAGACGCAAAAAGCAAAAAAGCCCGTGAAGGGACCGAGGTTGAAAAACATATAATAATAAACAGAATAAAACCCGAACTTGTGGAAAAAGGTGAAATGCTCTCGATCGAGGATGTGCTGCACATTCTGGCTCTTCCGCTGATAGGGGCGGTTC
Source organism: Nautilia sp. (assembly GCF_053994455.1). Taxonomy (NCBI): domain Bacteria; kingdom Pseudomonadati; phylum Campylobacterota; class Epsilonproteobacteria; order Nautiliales; family Nautiliaceae; genus Nautilia; species Nautilia sp. The sequence continues at coordinate 8,917 of NZ_JBMYAU010000109.1, forward strand.
CCGACGACGAAGAAATAGTAAGATCGACCAACATAGGCGAACCCGTTGCTTTAAACGACAAATCAACCGTCGGGGAGGCTTTTAGAAGAATAGCAAAAAGAATCGAAGGCGAAGAAGTGGAATTTCTGGATTTAAAAACTAAAAAAGGATTTTTAGGCAAATTAAAAGGATTTTTCAAATGAGCTTTTTTGACATGTTTAAAAAGAAAAAATCAAAAGACATAGCGAAAGACAGACTTATGATGATGCTTGCCTACGAAAGGGCCACCACAAAAATTGAAAATCTTGAAGATATGAAAAAAGATTTGATAAATGTGGTAAAAAAATATCTTAACGTCAAGGACGTAAATATCAAATCCAATTCAAACCAGGATATCGAAACCCTTGAAGTGGAAATAATTCTCAGCAAATGAAAAAAACAAAAAAAAAGAAAAAAACCGCTAAAAAAACACTCAACCTGAAATATGTAGTTTATTTTCTGCTTTTAATAATATTCTCGCTAAGTGCGTTTATTGCGGGTATAATAATTTCCCAAAAAAATTACGAAAAAGAACTGAAAAAAAACCAAAACAGCATTAAAATCCTCCAAGAAAAAATAAAACGGTTAAAAAAAGAAAAAACAAAAAAAGAGTTTTCATACACCATTCCTTCGGAAATACTCGATTACGAAAAACCCCACAACAATACGGCGGTACCTCCTTCCGCCGTACAAAAAAGCGCTTTAAAACTTCCTTTGTCAAAGAGGCCGAAACTGGTGATTATCATTGACGACGTTTCATTTAAAACTCAGGTAAAAAAAATAAAATCCATCCCCTTAAAAATAACCCCGTCTTTTTTTCCTCCTACAAAAAGACATCCCAACACGCCTGTTTACGCCAAAGAATTTTCCCATTATATGATTCATCTGCCGATGGAAGCCCTGCATTTCCACAAACCTGAACCGGACACTTTAAAAGTAGACGACTCTTACAGAAAAATCTTAACAAGAATAACCGAGGTAAAAAAACTTTTTCCTAAAGCCAAATTTATAAACAACCACACCGGAAGCACATTTACCGCAGATCCTTATGCCATGGTAAGACTCTTCAGGGCTTTAAAAAAAGAAAATCTCGGTTTTGTGGACTCAAAAACAACACCTTATTCAAAATCGTCCCAGGCGGACAAAATATACCACATCCCCCTTTTTGCAAGAAATATTTTTCTTGACAATAAGGAAGATCCGTCATATATAAGAAAACAGCTTGAAAAAGCCGCCAAATTGGCCGAAAAACACGGCTATGCAATAGCGATAGGACATCCTCACTCCGTTACGCTCGAAACACTTAAAAACTCGGCCGATTTACTAAAAAATGTAGATGTCGTATATATTGACGAACTTTCACAAAAGTAAAAAATGGAAAATAAAAAAATAAATTTTTCAGGATTCGATTTATATTACAAAGGCGACACCAAACTGTTAAACAAACCGAAAATCGCAATAGTCGGGAGCAGAAGGGCGGGAAAATATGCGAGGGAAATTACAAAAATTCTCGCAAAAAAACTTTCCCGAAAATATGTAATCGTAAGCGGCGGGGCGCTCGGGATCGACAAAGCCGCACACGAAGGGGCGTTTCCGAACACTGTTTTCGTCTCCCCCTCTTCACTTGATATAATATATCCGAAATCAAATAAAAATTTAATAGAAAACATTTACAAAAAGGCCTTGGCGGTAAGCGAATACGAAAAAAACTTCGCTCCCTTTAAACACACATTCTTACAAAGAAACAGAATAATCGTCAAAATAAGCGAATTTGTAATAATAGCCGAGGCGAACATTAAAAGCGGCAGCATGAGAAGCTTTGAATGGGCTAAGGAATACGGCAAAAAAGTGTACGTCCTGCCGCACAGAATCAATGAAAGTTCGGGAACAAGATATCTGGCTCAGGAAAATTTAGCGGAAGTAATATGGGATATTGACGAATTTTGCAAAAGTTTAGGTATAGAAGAGAACGCCGATATCCTAACTTTAAACGAAGCGTTGCAAAAATACGGAAGCGTATTGTATGAAATGGAACTTGAAGGAAAAGTGGAAATAAAAAACGGGAAAGTTTACTTTAATTGAGAATGGAGAACAAAAATGGGAAATGGAAAATTAACACATCCTTTTAAACCCATTATTTTTCCTAACAGCGAATTACTTATTTTAGGAACATTTCCGTCTATAAAATCGTTCGAAAACGAATTTTACTATTCCCATCCGAGAAACCAATTTTGGGATATCCTCTCGATTCTGTTCAACGATAAAAAGCCCTTAAACAAAGAAGAAAAAATAAATTTTTTAAAAAAACACAAAATCGCGCTGTGGGACGCTGTATGCGAATGCATAAGAAAAAAAGGCAACTCAAGGGACGACAACCTCGAAATAATAAAACCCTGTGATATTGAAAATTTACTAAAAAAATATCCCAATATTAAAAAAGTCGCAGTTACATCTAAAACCGGTGAAAAAGTAATCAGAAAACATTTTAAAAATTCTCAATTTTCAATTCTCAATTCTCCGTTATACCTGCCGAGTCCGAGCCCGTTGAACGCGAGATTAACATTACACCAAAAGGCCGAAATATGGAAAAAATTATTGGAATTGACGTAGGATTAAAGCGTATAGGAGCTGCATTTTCAAACGGAAGCGTGGTCGTCCCGCTGCCGGCAATAATAAGAAAAAACAGAAACCAGGCTGCAAGAGACACGATGAAGGTGATTAACGAATACAAAGCCGACACTCTCGTTGTGGGGCTTCCTATGACAAACGAAGAGATGCAAAGAAGAATAAAGCATTTCGTCTCACTTTTGGAGTTTGAGGGAAAAATCGTTTTTGTAGACGAAAGCTATACAAGCGCCCAAGTCGAAGAAGAGATAAAAGGCGTAATAAAGCACAAAAAAGACGGAAGAATCGACTCCCTCGTAGCCAAAAAACTGATTGAAAACTATTTAAGCAAATCGTAATATTTTTTTATAAAGTCGCTTTTTTTTGCCAAAAAGCCCGTTAACGTTTCCACTTCGGTCGACCGGTTGTTTTCAAAATCAATCTGCATCGACATTTTCGATTCGTAAGGTATGTTTAAAGCCTGTTTGATAACCTTTTCTTTTTCTTTTTCCAAATCCACCCCGTATTCTTTTGCTATTTTTATCACCTCATCCAAGAATTTTTCAACTTCTCCTCTTTTGTTTTCCATTATCCAGCCTGTGGGCTTTTTATAATAACTCTGAAGCGTTGCGAAAGTGGATATGAAAAGATACTTTTTCCAAATGTCCTCATCTATATTTTTTGAAAATTTTACTTTTAAACCGCACCCTTCAAAAACTTCTCTTATCTTTTCATCATCTTCTACACATAAATAAAAAAGAGGTGTTTTTTTATAAATTACCCCGGGCGCTTTTTTATTCGAAAGTATATAAATACACGCTTTTAATATTTTGGCGTTTAGTTTTTTAAATTTTTCAAAATGCGCCACCCCGTTAAGAATCGGAACTACCACACTGTTTTCATTTATAAAGGGTTTTATTTTTTCAATTACGTCATCCAAATGATAATATTTCGTCGTTACAAACACCACGTCGTAAACACCTTTTATTTCCAAATCCGGATAAACGGTAAACTCTTCATCAACATCGATTATTTTAAGACCGTTTTTTCTGACAATCTCTTCGGTTTTAGGTGTCAGCATTAAGCCGACCTCTTTTTTGCACCGGATCAGTTTTCCCGCAAGATAACCTCCCACACCCCCTGCGCCCGCTATAAGGATTCTCATTATTTCTTCCTTTTTTCTATAATTTTACCCGCTATTACGGCTCCGGCCGCAATTGCTAAAAACAACAGCACCATAAAAATTTCACCTATCAGATCTTTAAAAGCAATATAATTTTCCATTTTATATTTTTCACTTTACATTTTTTTAAGTATGACACCGCACTCGGCATGCTCGGTATAAGGGAACTGGTCGAAAAACGCAAACGCTTTAATTTCCCTGCCTTTTGCAAGGGTGTGCAAATCCCTTTTAAGGGTTTCGGGATTGCATGAAATATATATAATATTGTCAAATTCATTTACGAATTCGCGGCTTTTATCATCAAGTCCGGCTCTTGGAGGATCTATTAAAACGTTTTTTAAATCGTACTTTGTAATTAAAGGCGATTTATCTTTATACAGTTTTGAAAACTCAGCCGCACTCATCGCAAGAAACGTAATATTTTCCCTTTCGTTTATTTCCGCATTATACGTTGCCGATTCAATGGATTCCTTACTTATTTCGGTGGCAATCACTTTATTAAACCTCTCGCTTAAAGGTATGGTAAAATTTCCGTTACCGCAGTAAAGCTCAACCAAATCGCCTTTTAAATCTTCCGAATTTCTCATAGCCCATTCTATCATTTTCCGGTTCATCCGACGATTAGGCTGGGAAAAAGTGTTTTCGATTATTTTGTATTTGTAAATTTTTGAGTTGATATTAAGTTCTTCAATCAGATAGTTTTTGTCAAAAACGTATTTTCTACCCTTTTTTCTTACTATAAAATCGGCGTTTTTAAATTTTTCTTTCAGTTTTTTAATATCTTCGGCAATACTCTCGTCCACTTTTTTATGATAAATAAGCGTAATAATAAGCTCACCCTTCGAATTGCTTAAAAAATCTATTTCATACAGTTTGAATCTCAAATTTTCATTTTTTTCTATCTCTTTTAAAAGAGGGGTCATAATACCGTATATCGCTTTATCCACAATTTTGCATTCCTCAATCGGAATCACCCCTCTTCCGTCTTCTTTTCTTTTCCTCATCGCATAAAAGCTCTTATCGCCCTCATGCCAGACCCTGAATTCCGCCCTCGCCCTGAAATGTTCGTCACTTCCGTAAACAACCTCGATTTGAGGCATATCAAATTCACCGAACATCTCTTTTAATTTTTCACTTTTCATTTTTAACTGTTCATCATACGGCATTTCCCATAAAACACAGCTGCCGCACTTTCCGAAACTGCTGCAAACCATTTTACTCCTTTATCAATTTTACATTATTTAAAGCTCTGCACAAGCCCCATAACAATCAAATTCCACCCGTCAACCAACACAAACACCAGTATTTTAAACGGCAGGCTTATCATAACGGGAGGCAGCATCATCATACCCAAACTCATTAAAATCGAACTTACCACCATATCTATAATCAAAAACGGCAAAAATATCAAAAACCCTATTTCAAACGCCGTTTTAAGTTCACTAAGCATAAAGGCGGGAACCAATATTGTCAAAGGCACGTCATCTATCGTTTTGGGATTCGGCAGATGTCTTATTCTGAAAAAAAGGGCAAGATCCTTTTCCCTCGTGTTTTTAATCATAAACCTTTTAAAAGGTTTCACGGCATTATCAAAAGCCCGTTCATATCCTATTTTTTCTTCCATATAAGGCTTTATCCCGCTGCTGTACGCCTGTTTTGCGTAAGGTTCCATTATAAAAAACGTCAATACAAGCGCCAAAGAAACAAGAAGAGTGGTCGGCGGGGACTGGGGAGTGCCCAATGCCTGACGCAAAAACCCGAACACTACCAAAAGCCTCACAAACGACGTCATTACAAGGATAATACTCGGAGCGAGCACAAGAATCGTTAAAAGAATCGTTATGTTTAAAACACTCACAAGCTGCTTCGGAGTTTCGGGCGCAGTCAAAGACAAATTAACCGTCGGTATCTGAGGAGCGGCCGCAAAAATAAAAACAGGAACAAGAATTAAAAACAGCTTTTTCATTTAACCCCTATTTTTTAACTTTGTCAAGTACTGATTTTTCAATTTTGTTCCGATTTTGTTTTTTCTTTGAAAAAAACCATATCTCAACCCTTCTGTTTTTCGCCCTGCCCTGAGGGGTGGCGTTGGCGGCGATAGGATGGTATTCGCCGTAAGCCGCGGCACTCAACTGCTTGGGATTAACCCCGTCTTTTATAAGTATTTTAAGAACACTGAGCGCCCTTGCGGCGCTAAGTTCCCAGTTGTCGGCATAAGGGGATGTGGGCGGAGGGGGAATGTTGTCCGTAAAACCTTTTACCTGAACTTCTATATTTTTGGGAAGATACTCTTTTATAATAAGTGATATTCTTTTTAAAAACAGTAAAGAATCCTCATTAGTAATTCTGGCGCTTCCCGGCTTAAACGTTATATCTGCCGGAAGTCTTATAAAAAAACCCTCCTCCCCCTCTTCCAAAACTATCGCCGGCCCTTTTCCTCCGGCGGTAAACTGTCTGAATTCGGCAACGGCCTGGGAGAGTTTGTTAACCGTCTGGGCTGTTTCGTCCGTTTTTTCTATAGGCGTGGCTTTTTGTATTCTGTTACGGCTGACTTCCGTCTGTGTTCCGCCCTCAAGCACGCTCAAAGCCCCGGCAAGAGAACCTATTGCCTCTTTTACTTTTTTGGCGTCCATTGTGGACATTGAAAGAAGCAAAACGAAAAAACATAAAAGAAGACTCATCAAATCCCCGAATGTAGCCAGCCACCCCGGCATACATTTCGGACATTCGCATTTACATTTTTTAGCCATTAATTATCCTATTCAAACTGTGACTTTCTCTGAGCCGGCGGCAGGAAGCTTAACAGTTTGGCTTCAAGGGTTCTCGGATTGTCCCCCGCCTGAATAGACATAATACCTTCGATTATCATGGTCTTAGCAAGTATTTCGTCGTCGTTTCTAAGCGCTAACTTATTTGCAACGGGCGTTCCGAAAATGTTACCGATCATCGCACCGTAAAGGGTTGTAAGTAACGCAACCGCCATAGCGGGACCGATAGCCGAAGGATCCGACATGTTAAGAAGCATTGCAACAAGACCTACAAGCGTTCCGATCATCCCCATCGCACCTGCGAGTCCCGCCCAGTTGTCAAAAATAGCGGCCATTTTTTTATGTCTCGCATCCATCTGCTCAAGATCAATTTCAAGCAGTTCTCTGATAGTATCGGGCTCGTTTCCGTCAACGGCCATCGAAAGGCCTTTTTTTAAAAACTCGTCCTCTTCGTTTGCGGCAGCCTGTTCAAGCGAGAGTATCCCGTCACGTCTCGCCTGAGTGGCGTAATCAACGAGTTTTTTAATCAATTCTTCATAATTCGGCTGATATGAAGGCTTAATCGCAATCATAAAAACTTTTGCGAATTTCGTCATCATTTCCATTTTGTTGGAAATGAAAAGAGTCATAAGCGAACCGAGTACGACAATCAGCACCGACTGACCGTCGATATATGGACCTACCCCGACCCCCATCGCCATTGCGGCGATAATCAAACCGAGCGCACCGACAAGCCCGATAACACTTGCTAAATCCATTAAAATAGCCTTTTTTGCTATAATTATAACAAAAAAAGGAAATTTGTATGCTTCAAATCGTAATTTTAGCCGCAGGCAAGGGAACACGAATGAAATCCTCCACCGCAAAAGTGCTTCACACAATTTGTAATAAAAGTATGATTGAATACATTATTGAAGAAGCATTAAAACTGACCTCCCGTATCGACGTTGTGTTAAACCATCAGTTTGAGAAAGTAAGCGAAACTGTTAAAAACTACCCTGTACATATAATAAAACAGGATTTGGAAAATTTTCCGGGCACCGGAGGGGCTTTAAAAGAAGTACCTGTTAAAGGCGATAAAGTTTTAATATTAAACGGCGACATGCCTTTAATTAAAGCGGAAGAGCTTAAAAAGTTTGAAGAAATTGACGCCGATATCGTAATGAGTGTAATGAAACTTGAAAATCCCGACGGTTACGGAAGGGTCGTAATTGAAAACGGCAATGTTAAAAAAATAGTGGAACAAAAAGACGCAAACGAAGAAGAACTTAAAATTCCGTATGTAAACGCCGGGGTATATCTGTTTAAAAAAGAGGTTTTGGAAAAATACCTGCCGAAACTCTCTAATAACAATTCACAAAAAGAGTATTACCTCACCGACATTATCGAAATGGCCGAAAACGACAAATTGACAATAAAAGCGGTTGAGGTTGACGAAGAAAACTTCAAAGGCGTAAACTCCAAAAAAGATTTGGCCCGTGCCGAAGAGATAATGTGTGCAAGAATCAGAAATTTCTGGATGCAAAACGGGGTTATTATGCATCTTCCCGAAACGATATATATAGACGCTTATTCAAGCTTTGAAGGCGAATGCGAAATAGGAAACGGCTGTGTTATTAAAAAAAGCGTAATAATAGAAAGTGAAATAAGACCTTTAAGCGTAGTGGAAGAAGCGGTTATTAAAAATTCCGGGGTGGGGCCTATGGCCAGAATAAGACCTAAAAGCGAGCTTGTAAACACACATATCGGAAATTTCGTAGAAGTTAAAGCGAGCAGGTTAAACGGCGTTAAAGCCGGACATCTGAGTTATTTAGGGGACAGTGAAATTGACGAGGGCACGAATATCGGAGCCGGTACAATTACATGCAACTACGACGGAAAAGCCAAATACAAAACAAAAATCGGCAAAAACGTATTTGTCGGAAGCGACACGCAGCTGATAGCACCCGTAACCATTGAAGACGACGTAATGATAGCGGCGGGAAGCACCGTAAACAAAGATATTCAAAAAGGCTCTCTTGCAATCAGCAGGGCACCGCTTAAAATCATCAAGAACTTTTATTATAAATTCTTCGGGAGAGAAAATTGAACGTTTTAATAGGAATAACCGGCAGTATCGCAATATACAAAACATGCGAACTTATAAGACTTTTCAGTAAAAGTGGCCATAATGTCCGTGTAGTAATGACACAGGCGGCGTCTAAATTCATCTCACCCCTTACTTTCGAAACGCTTACACGTCAAAAAGTACTGATTGAACAAAACGAAGACTGGTCGAGTGAACTTAACCATATCGACTACGCAAAATGGGCGGATATTTATATTATAGCCCCGGCAACGGCAAACACAGTAAACAAAGCGGCAAACGGCATAGCGGACAATCTTTTGCTTCAGACATACCTCGCCTGCACAGCCCCCGTACTTTTCGCACCGGCGGCAAACACCAATATGTATATGCACAAAACCACTCAGGAAAGCTTTAAAAAACTTACAATTATAGAAGCAAACGCCGGACTTTTGGCATGCGGGGACGAAGGCGTGGGTAAAATGGCCGAAGCGGAAGAGATATACCTTAAAGCTTTAAGACTAATCAACAAAGATAATTTCTGGGAAAACAAAAAAGTGGTGATAACGGCCGGCGGCAGCGTGGAAAAAATCGACGACGTAAGGTTCGTTAGCAATTTTTCAAGCGGGAAAATGGGAGAAGCTTTGGCAAAAGCTTTTTATATAAAAGGTGCCGATGTTACGCTTATATCAAGTAAAGAGCATAACCTCGGCAAAGAAATTAAACAGATAAAAGTTCAAAGCGCGGAAGATTACTATAAAGAAATACTTAATTCCAATCCCGACTATCTTATTATGGCCGCAGCCATTGCCGATTTCAAACCAAAATATATCCCCGGTAAACTCAAAAAGGACTCCATCGGTGAAAAGATGATACTTGAAATGGAAAAAAACATTGATATTTTAGAATCGTTCAAGGATAAAAAATTCAAAAAAGTGGGATTCAAAGCAGAAAGAGATGAGAAAAACGCAGCGGCTTACGCAAAAAAAGCCCTTAAGAAAAAAAATCTTGACGCAGTATGTCTGAATCTTCTTACAAAAAACGATTTCGGAAGCGATGAAAACGAAATTGTTTTTATAACCGAAAACGACAGTATTCTTTTTGCCCAGGATTCTAAAGAAAATATTGCCCTAAAGCTTGTTAATGCCGTTAAACGTATCTAAACTAGGAAAAATTTTAAAAACTTTAAACAGATTTGAAGGCATTAAGGAGTTCAACGCAACCCTTCCCGTAAAAATCGAAGTAAAAAAAGAGATAAACCCCATAAGATACCTTATAAAACTCGGAAACAGGGAAGTTGAAACGAAAAGCACTGTTCCGCTTGAAGTCGGAAAAAAATATTTTGCCCAAATCAAAGAAATAAAATCCAAACTACAAATAAGCAATTTAAAAGAAATACCGGAAATTTTAACGATATTGGACAAAATCAAATTCCTTAATGAAAAAGATAAAACATTTAAACTGCATACTTTCTCAAAAGATGAAATTTTACAACATCTTGCAAACGCAAACAATAAAACCGAATTCGTTTTTTTTACCAACATTTTAACGGCTTATCAGCAAAAAATTTTTCATTTAATCATAAATGAAAAGAAAAAAGCCCTGATGCAGTATAAATATTCCAAAAACAAGGTAAAATTTTACGCCGTTTTCAATCATTTAGGGGAACTTGAAGGTGAAATCACACCAGGTTCGTTAACCGTATGTTCACCTTACAGCGCTACATTACAATTAATAGAATTTTATAAAGACGAACTTGATTTGGAAGTTTTTTTATATAAAAAAGAAGCAAAACCTTTATATGTTTTTGCCGAAAATATGCTTAATTTAAAGGTATGAAATGCATTTAGCGATAATAATGGACGGTAACGGAAGATGGGCTAAAAAAAGAGGTCTCAAAAGAATAGAAGGGCATAAAAAAGGTGCCGAAACCGTTAGAAAAATAACCGAATACTGTGCAAAAAACGAAGAAATATCCGTTTTGACGCTGTATGCGTTTTCAACGGAAAACTGGAAAAGACCCAAAATGGAAGTTGACTTTTTAATGAAACTGTTAGACAGTTATCTTGAAAAAGAGCTTGACACATACATAAAAAACGGCATAAAATTCGAAACGATAGGCGATATTTCAAAATTTTCGGAGAAACTGAAAAAAAGAATAGAA
>NZ_JBMYAU010000110.1:0-4097 GCF_053994455.1 Nautilia sp.
TTGGAATAAATGCTTAAATATGTAAGATTTATTTCGGGGATTGGTATTACATTTTCCATTGGAAAATTTTTCATTGCCCATTTCCCCCTATACCCAAAAAACTTTCAGTTTTTCGGGGCCCTGTTACATTTTACATTTTCCATTTTACATTGTTCATTATTTGTTACTATTCTACACAATAATTAACTTTTATTTAATTTTTTATGTATCAACCGGTAAATGCTACATTTATGCTACGAATTGGTTTTATCATAAAATTGAAAAACCTCAAAAGGAGATTTAATGACAAAAGAAGCGATAGAGCTTATCAAAAGCAATCCGGATTATCAGCGGCTGGTTAAAACGAGAAGCAAATTCGCATGGACGCTTACGTTCGTACTGCTTGCAATTTATTACTCATTTATTTTAACCATCGCTTTTGATCCGCAGATTCTCGGAACTCCTATTTCACAGGGCTCTGTGATTACCATCGGTATTCCTATCGGTTTACTTATCATTGTTGCGGCATTTATACTCACAGGTATTTATGTAAACAAAGCAAACAAAGAGTTCGACGACTTAACAAAAAAAGTAAAAATCGAACTTGAAAAAGGAGCACAATGAAAAAGCTATTAGTACTGGCACTCTCTTTCGGTTCACTGTTTGCCGCCGGCGCAATTACCGGGGAGGTGCAAAGACAGCCTCTTAACGTATCCGCCGTTGTGATGTTTTTGGTGTTCGTTCTTGCGACGCTCGGTATTACCTACTGGGCGGCAAAAAGAACAAGAACAGCCAAAGACTTCTATACAGCCGGCGGCGGTATTACGGGATTTCAAAACGGACTGGCACTTGCCGGTGATTATATGTCCGCGGCATCGTTTTTGGGAATTTCAGGTTTGGTTTATTTGAAAGGTTACGACGGACTGATTTATTCAATCGGCTTTTTGGTCGGCTGGCCGTTTGTTCTGTTTTTAATTGCCGAAAGGCTTAGAAACCTCGGTAAATACACATTTGCCGACGTTGTGTCTTTCAGACTGAAACAGGGACCTATCAGAACGCTTGCCGCATTCGGCGGAATTGCAACGGTTTTACTATATCTTATCGCTCAGATGGTCGGAAGCGGTAAACTTATTCAAATTCTGTTCGGACTACCGTATTCATATGCGGTAATAATCGTAGGTGTTTTAATGATTCTTTACGTAACGTTCGGCGGTATGCTTGCAACTACATGGGTTCAGATTATTAAAGCCACACTTTTACTCTTAGGTGCCACATTTATGGCGCTGGCCGTTATGGTTCATTTCGGTTTCAATTTTGAAGAATTCTTCTCAAAAGCTATTGAAGTACATCCTCTTCATGATAAAATCATGGCGCCAGGAGGTTTAGTTAGCGATCCGTATTCGGCAATAAGTTTGGGAATTGCACTTATGTTCGGACTTGCCGGACTTCCGCATATTCTTATGAGATTCTTTACTGTTGCGGACGCTAAGGAAGCGAGAAAATCGGTATTTTTCGCTACAGGGTTTATCGGATATTTTTATATGCTGACATTCATTATCGGATTCGGTGCAATCGTATTCGTATCGACTAATCCCGAATATCTTGACGCTGCGGGTAAAATTATAGGCGGTAACAATATGGCTGCCATTCACTTGGCACATGCGCTCGGCGGTAACCTGTTCTTAGGGTTTATCTCAGCGGTCGCGTTTGCCACTATCTTAGCGGTTGTATCGGGACTTACTCTTGCGGGTGCAAGTGCAATAAGCCACGATTTATACGCAAACGTTGTAAAAAAAGGTCAAATCGACGAAAAACAGGAAATGAAAATTTCTAAAATAGCTACACTTGTAATCGGTGTACTTGCCATTATTTTAGGTATTGCGTTTGAAAAACAAAATATCGCATTTATGGTAGGACTTGCGTTTGCAATTGCCGCAAGTGCGAATTTCCCGGTATTATTCTTGTCAATGTACTGGAAAAACCTGACGACAAGAGGTGCTGTAATAGGCGGAAGCATCGGTCTTGCTACAGCCGTTTTATTAGTTATTTTAGGACCTACGGTATGGGTGTCAATCTTCGGATTCGATAAACCTGTATTCCCGTCAAAATACCCGGCGCTTGTCAGTGTTACGGTTGCGTTTATCGCAATATGGTTCTTTTCGGTTACGGATAAAAGCGAAGATGCAAAAAAAGAAAAAGAAGCGTTTGAATCCCAACTTATCAGATCAGAAACAGGAATCGGTGCGGAAGGTGCCGTTAAACATTAAGGTTATTTATGAATGATATTAAAAATTTTATTTCAGCTATTCCTCCTTTCGATTTACTTACGGAGGAGGAACTCTCCTCCGTTGTAAACAATACGGATATTGCCTATTATACACCGGAAAGTAAAATCAAACCCGAAAATTTACTAATTATTATAAAAGGCAAAATAAAAAGTGAAAGTGAAGTTTTTACATCCGAAGATGTGGTTTTTGCAAAAGAGATTATCGAAAACAAAACATCGGAATTCGAAGTATTGGAAGAGTGTCTGTGTTATGAAATAAAAAGAGACGTTTTTCTTGAAGTTTTAAACAAAAACCCCAAATTTAAAAACTATTTTCTTCAGGATATCGCCAGCAAACTGCAGACTTTAAGAAAAAAATCTCTCGAAAACCAGTTTAGCAGTTTCCTATCAGCCAGGGTAAAAGATTTAATCATTCATCCCGTTACATTCGTAAGCTCAAACGAAACTATAAAATCGGCCGTTATCAAAAAAGAAAACGACAAATCATCGGCAATAATAATCGACAAAAAAGCGATTGTCACCGATTCCGATTTAAGAAAAGTAATAATAAACGACATTTCGCCGAATAATTCCATAAACAAAATAGCTACAAAAAACCTTATAACAATAGAAGACGAAGATTTTCTGTTTAACGCTCTTTTGCTTATGACAAAACACAATATAAAAAAACTCATAGTGACATCGGATGATGAAATCACCGGTGCGATAGAACAGATAGATTTATTAAGCTACTTTTCAAACCATTCGTATCTGATAAGCGTAAAAATAGAAAAAGCAAAAAATATAAATGATCTTAAAGAAATTACAAACGGACTTGTGGATCTTACCAATCTGCTTTTCAATAAAGGGCTTAAAGCGAGATACATCGCAAGAATTATAAGTGAATTAAACAGAAAAATTTTTGCTAAAGTGAGCGAATTCGTGTTTGACGAAACATATAAGGAAAATATTTCATTAATCGTAATGGGCAGTGAAGGCAGGGGCGAGCAGATTATAAGAACGGATCAGGACAACGGAACGGTTATAAACGATACATTTAACTATGATATGAGCAAATTTAAGCAGTTTTCCGAACATTTAAAAACATTAGGATTTCCCGAATGTCCGGGCAAAGTTATGGTAAACAACCCTTTCTGGTCAAAACCGCTTAAAGAATTTAAAAAAGATATTTTCGAATGGACCAATACCCCTACTCAGGAAAATATGATGAATCTCGCCATTTTACTTGACGCAAATGCGGTATGGGGAGATGAAAAATATCTGAATGAACTTAAAAAATACCTCTTTGAACATATAAGCGACAATGTCACGCTTCTTGGCTCATTCGCTTCATTTGTGGACCAGTTCGAACTTCCTATCGGCATATTGGGGCTTAAAGAAAAAGTCGATATGAAAAAAATAAGATTTATTATAGTACACGCAACAAGGGCGTTCGCACTTGAACATAAAATACAAAAAACATCTACCGTTGAGAGAATAAAAGAGCTAAACAATATAGGTATAATTGACAGACAATTTGCAACCGAACTTATTGAAAGCTTTGATGTAATACTTACACTGACCCTTAAAAGCAAACTCGAACAGATTAACAATAAACAAGCGGCTACCAATATACTTAATATTAAAAATTTAAGCAAAATAGAAAAAGATATGTTAAAAGACAGCGTAAAAGTTATTGCGGAATTTAAAAAACTCACAAAACACCACTTTCATTTAAGTGTGCTTTGATGTTTGGGAAATTTTTTAAAGAATTAGAAAAGAAAAAACTTAAAGATAAAAATTTTGAATTTCTGTTTGATGAATACAAAGGTGATGAAGTTATCGTGGTTGA
>NZ_JBMYAU010000111.1:0-24982 GCF_053994455.1 Nautilia sp.
TTTTTGCCAAAAAGGAAGGAGCCGTTGCAGCGCCTACCGCAAGCCTTCATTTTACGGACGAACTATTGAATAAAATAAATAAAAAGTCATATCTGACTTTACATGTCGGGGCGGGTACGTTTAAGCCCGTGGATGTTGAAGACATAAGAGAGCATAAAATGCACAGCGAATTTTTTGAAATACCACACGAAACTGCGAAGATGCTTAAGAGTGATGAGGAAATAGTAGCGGTCGGAACCACCGTTACAAGAACGGTGGAATATTATGCGAGGACGGGTAAACTCTCAGGTGAGTGTGATCTGTTTTTAAACCCTCTAAATCCGCCGATACGTGCAAATCATCTGCTTACTAATTTTCACTTGCCAAAATCTACACTAATTATGCTTGTAGCCGCATTCATAGGAAGGGAGAAAACCCTTGAACTCTATGAAGAAGCCATAAAAAACGGATACCGCTTTTACAGCTACGGGGATGCGATGCTCATTATTTAATTGAGAATTATTATTTTTTCTATAAAAGATGGCAGAAAAAAATCTTAATACTAAGAATAAAGAGAATTATGAGAGAATTTTAACTCTCCATTCTCAATTCTCAACTATTTTGTCTGCCCACATAGTAAAACTGAATTCATCCAGCGCACCCATTGCCCTGTCAATTTCCATCCCGTCTTTAAGAGCCACTATTGTAGGGATACTTCTGATTCCAAACTGTATAGCCGCTTGTTGGTTTTTATCGGTATTAACTTTTACAAATTGTGCTTTTAGAGGAAATTCATGTGCAACTTTTGCAAAAATAGGCGCAAACATCTGGCACGGACCGCACCACTCGGCCCAAAAATCTATAATAACGGGGAGCGTTACGGAATTTACTATTTTTTGAAATTCGTCATAAC
Organism: Nautilia sp.; assembly: GCF_053994455.1. Classification (NCBI taxonomy): domain Bacteria; kingdom Pseudomonadati; phylum Campylobacterota; class Epsilonproteobacteria; order Nautiliales; family Nautiliaceae; genus Nautilia; species Nautilia sp. Next base: position 893 of record NZ_JBMYAU010000111.1, read on the forward strand.
TGTCCAGTGAAATTGGTTTGTTTTCTAAAAGATTTCCTTTACATACACCGCAAACCGCTTTTTTATATTCGTCCTTTTTAGGCAGTTTATTTAAACTTTTACAATGCGGACATGCAATAACTATATCACTCATTCTTTCTCCTTTATCAAAAAACTTTAGTGTTATTATATAAAGTTTTATATGAATTGTCAAATTAAAGTTTTACAATTTTAGCCCCGTAACCCCCCATATGCGGAGGTGCGTCGTGAAACTCTTTCACAAGAGGATGGTTTTTCAGAAGCTCCGTAATTCCTTTAGCAAGAATCCCTTTACCCATACCGTGATAAATCCACACTTCCTCTAACCCGGCAAGAGCGGCGTTGTTTAGATACTCTTCGGTTTTTTCAAGGGCAACTTCCAGCCTCATGCCGTGAAGGTCGAGCTTGATATCGACTTTGGAGGCTTTCGGTTTGATTATCTGCGCTTTTGCTTTTTTAGGTAGTCTGTACGGTTCAAGTGAATTTTTGGGAATCCACAGTTTTTTGCCGTCTATGTCCACAAGGGCGTTTTTGCCTTTGATATCGAGTATTTCCCCTATACTTGTAAAATATTTGACGCTGTCGCCGATTTTAAACTCTTTATTGATTTCGCTTTTTTTGACTTTTATGTTCGAGCGGATTTTATTGGCTTCGTTTAGTGCTCTGTGGGCGTCTTTTACGGATTTGGACCTTATTGCCTCTTTTGCCTTTTTAATCGCTTCATTGTACTCTTTTAAAAGGCGGTTTTTTTCTTTTTCTATTGTTTCGTTAAATTCCTCTTTTTGGCGGATTAGTGACTCTTTTAGCAGTTTTACGTCTTCAAGTTCGCTTTCAAGTTCTTTTATTTTCCGTTTCTGTTCAAATTCAAGTGCGGCAGATTTTTCTATTAAAACGTCTAATTTTTCAAGATCGTCGGAATACTCTTTTTTGGCTTTTTCAATGATGTTAAACGGAATCCCGTATCTTTTAGCCGTTTCAAACGCGTAACTTTTACCGATGGTGCCTTTTATGAATTCATAAGTCGGCTTTTGGTTTTTTTCATCGTAAATTGCGGCGAGAAGATCCACTTCTTCGTTTTGCGCAAGAAGTGTCGCAAGGCGTTTGTGGTGGGTTGTGATGACTATTCGGTTTTTTTTCATAATCTCTTCGATTATCACCTTAAACAGACTTGCCGCTTCGTTTGCGTCTGTTCCGAGTTCGATTTCATCTACACCTATAAGGTAATTTTCTTTGAAAAAAACTTCTTTGAATTCTTTAATTCTTCCCGCAAACGTTGAAATGTCGTTTTTTACGTTTTGCGGGTCGTCGATTATCGGTTTTATCTCCTTAAACGAAGGAATTATGGAATTTTCCCTTATTTTCATAGGAAGCAGGTGTTTGGCCATATAAGCGGAACTCAGGATTGATTTTAAAAGCATTGTTTTACCCCCGGCGTTTACACCGGTTATGATTAAAACCTGCTTATCCCATTCAAGGTTTATCGGTTTACATTCGTTAAGGGCGGGGTGGCAGAAGTTTTTAAGCACCATTTTTTTGCTTTTATTTGGAAGTATAAATTCAAGGTTTTCGTTTTTTGCCATAAAAATACGTGCCTGGATGTGGTCGAATTTATCAAATTCCTTATTTATAAATTCCAAAAATTTCGTCCATTTACGCAGACGGTTTGAAAACTCTTTTGCTATTTCATACAGAATTTCTTCTTTCTGGCTTTTTAGGTTGTCTTCTTTTTCCTTTAGTTTTTCAATGGTTTTCGGGAAGATGTAAAAAAACCCGCTCTGGCTTCTTCCTAAAATTTCGGCGTTTATTATTTTATTGTATCCGCCTCTTACAAGCAAAGTCTCCTCACCTCCCTGGACGTGGATCTGTTTATCGACAAGGAAAGGCTCGAGTTTTTTGGAGTTTATATATTTATAGAGCTGCTGGCGTATCCGGGCTTTAAGCTCTTTTATCCTCTCGTTTATCATATCAAGCTCTTCAAACCCGGTTACTTCGCCTTTTTTATCGTAGTGTCTGTCTATTTCAAGAATGTCCTGCGGGATTTGAATTTTATCGAACCATTCGGAAAGATCCTGCCAGTTTCTGGTTTTTAGGTAAATAAAATAACGGATAATTTTAAGAAATTCAAAAATCTGGTCGTGTTTAAGCACACCAAATTTTTTAAGATGCATTATTTCCGTATCGAGGTTTTTAACCTCAGGCGGGGCGTTAAAATCCCTGTTTTGAAGTTTTTGAAGATATTTATAAATGGATTCGATACTTCCCTGGATTTTGAAATCCTTTTCCCTGGCAAAAAGGGAGGTTAGTCTGTTTATATAATCTGTTAAGTCTAATTTGTTTATCATTAAATACCTTTATTCATAATGTGTCCACATTCTTATTATTTTGACTGTTTTTTCTTCTTCATAAACCTGATATATGAGTCTGTGTTGAATATTGATTCTTTTGGAATAAGCGCCTTTTAAATTGCCTACGAGTTTTTCGTACGGCGGAGTAAAAGGGTCTTTTTTTAAAATTTCAAGAAGTTTTATAGTTTTTTCTTTAAGTCCCGCTTGTTTGATCTTTTTTGAATCTTTAACCGCCTGTTTTGTATATATTAATTTATACATAATTTACCAGTCAAGTTTTTCTTCGCATTCATCGAGAGGTGTGTTTAACCCTTCGATTATACTTTCTTTCATTCCCGGTATTGAATTTAAATAAAGAGTCTCTTCAATGGCTCTGTAATCTTCTTCACTGATTAAAACGGCCGAATTTCTTTTACCTTTGATTAAAATAGGCTCATGTATTTCCGCCGTTTCGTCAATTAATTTATAAAGATTCTCCCTTGCTTTGCTTACATTAAGTACTTTTGTCATTTTAAGCCTTTTTTATAAATCGTACCATTTTTGGTACGGTTTGTCAAATTACCTTACAAAATTTATATAATCGTTTTTATATTTAACGTAATTTTCGGCGTTTTTGTATATGTTTGCCACTTCCTCATCGGTAAGTTTCCTTACAACTTTGGCCGGGCTTCCTAAAATCAGGCTTCTTGTAGGAAATTTTTTACCGCCCGTTACAAGAGCTCCCGCTCCTACGATTGATTCGTCTCCTATTTCGGCTCCGTCAAGGATAGTGGCGCTCATTCCTATCAGACACGCATTTCCGATTTTACACCCGTGCAGCATTACGCGGTGTGCAATCGTTACATCGTCGCCTATTATAGTCGGAAATCCGTCGCCGATTTTCTTTTCTTTTTCATAATGCGTTACGTGAATCATACTCATATCCTGAATGGACGTGCGCTTTCCTATCTTAATGTAATGCACGTCTCCTCTTATAACGCACCCGAACCAAACACTTGAATCCTCACCGATTTCCACATCACCGATAATATCGGCATTCGGAGCTATCCATGCGGTTGTATGGATTTTAGGGAAGTCGTCTTTATAGCGTAAAATCATAATTTCTCCTTATTTCATTTTCTTAAGTTCTTCTATTTTGTCTCTTAACATTGCGGCTTTTTCGAATTCGAGTGCTTTTGCGGCTTCTTGCATCTCTTTTCGTAATTTTGCGATTATCGCTTTTTTCTCTTTGGCCGGGATCTTATTTTTGTTTTTGAGCTCTTTGGCGATAGCTTCGTATCCTTCTTCTTTTAGCGATTTATCGAGTTTACGGATGGTGCTTTTCGGCGTAATCCCGTGTAATTTGTTGTATTCTTTTTGTTTTATACGTCTTGTAAGGGTGGTTTTGATGGCTCTGTACATCGAGCCGGTGATTTGATCTTTTATTTTTTCAAGTGCATTAAGATCATCGTCAAGCACGACGGGTTTTTCGATTTTATTCGCAAACATTAAAACCCGTCCGTTTACGTTACGTGCGGCTCTGCCCATTGTTTGAATGAGGCTTGTTTCACTTCTTAAAAACCCCTCTTTGTCGGCGTCAAGGATTGCGACCATACTCACTTCCGGTAAATCCAGTCCTTCCCTTAAAAGGTTGATTCCTATGAGCATATCGAATTCGCCGCTTCTGAGCCCCCTTATTATTTCGTTTCTTTCCACAACGTCTATGTCGGAGTGCATATATTTGACTTTCAGTCCCATTTCAAGATAATATTTTTGTAACTCTTCCGCCATTTTTTTGGTGAGTGTCGTTACAAGCACCTTTTCGCCTCTTTCAATTATCTCTTTGGCCCTGTCGTAAAGCGTTGCAACCTGGTTTTGGCTCGGAAGCAGCTCCACTATCGGATCAAGAAGACCCGTAGGGCGGATAATCTGTTCGGCTACGCATGTGGATATTTCAAGCTCGTATTCCCCGGGAGTGGCCGATACGAAAAGATAATGCGGGGCTTTATTTATAAATTCGTCAAATTTGTAAGGTCTGTTGTCAAGTGCGCTCGGAAGTCTGAACCCGTATTCCACAAGCACCTCTTTTCTCGCCCTGTCTCCGTTGTACATTCCGCGAAACTGCGGCAGGCTCACGTGCGATTCGTCGACTATTACGAGATATGGTTTTCCTTTTATTTCGAAATAATCCAAAAGAGAATAAGGGGTTTCACCGGGCTTTTTGCCGGTAAGGTGTCTTGAATAGTTTTCTATTCCCTTACATGTTCCCGTGGTTTCGAGCATTTCGAGATCAAACTCGGTTCTTTGTTTAAGTCTTTGGTATTCTATAATTTTTCCCTCTTTTTCAAACTCTTTGAGTCTAACGCTGAGCTCTTTTTCAATAGACTGAATAGCTTCCGCAAGCCTGTCCGCCCCTACTATAAATTGGTTTGCGGCGTATATTGTGATTTCTTTTAAATCCTGGAGCTTTTCGTTTGTCATATAATCTATTGTATAGATTCTGTCTATTTCGTCCCCGAAAAATTCTACCCTTATTACGTCGTCTTCAAAATATGTCGGGAATATGTCGATAACTTCGCCGTTTACCCTGAAATTGCCTCTTTCGAAATATTTGTCGTTTCTTGCATAGCCCATTGAAAGCAGACGGAGCATAAAATTTCTCTGGTTTATCTCATCCCCGACGGCGATTTTCGCTACCATTTTTTTGTATTCAATCGGGTTACCCAGACCGTAAAGCGCAGATACGGATGCGACCACTATAACGTCGTCGTATTCTAAAAGAGAAGCGGTTGCGGACACCCTTAGTCTTTCAAGTTCGGCGTTTATCGAGCTGTCTTTTTCAATAAAAAGATCCTGTCTCGGAAGATAAGCCTCAGGCTGATAGTAGTCGTAATAGCTTATAAAGTATTCCACGTGGTTTTGAGGGAAAAACTCTTTGAATTCAGAATAAAGCTGTGCGGCAAGTGTTTTGTTGTGCGTTAAAATAAGTGTTGGGATTTGAAGTTTTTGAATGATATTCGCCATCGTAAACGTTTTACCGCTTCCGGTTACGCCGATCAAAGTATTGTATCTGTTTTTATTTTTTATGCATTCGCTTAATTTTTCTATAGCCTGGGGCTGATCACCCGTGGGTTTGAAATTTGAATTTAATTTGAACAAATCTCTCCTTTTTATTATAATTATATCAAAATGTTTAAAAGGAATAAAAATGGATTTGCTTGCCAAATTAAATGAAAAGATAGACAGTCTGCTTAAAAATTATGAAGAACTGCAAAAAGAAAATGAAAACTTAAAGCTTGAACTTGAAAATACAAAGGAATTGCTCGCCCAAAAAGATGAAGAACTTTTAAAATGTAAAGAGAATATGGCCCTTAAAGAAATAGAGCTTGAAGAAGTTGTAAGTAAAATCGAGGCGATTTTAGGAAAATGAAAAAAATTTCCATATCCGTTTTGGGGGAAAAATTCGAAATTGAATTGGAAGATGAATTTTTCGAATTTGTAAAGGAAGATTTAAAAAAAATACAAAATCCGACACCGAAAGAAATTTTATATCTTTTTTTGGAAAACAAAAAAGAACAGTTCGAACTGAACAAAAAGATTGAAAAAATAATTTCAAAAATTTGATCCAATGTTACATAAATTTTATGTTTGTTAATTTTTTGTTATATTTTAATTAATAATTTGACAACAGCTGAAAATTTTATGATATAATTTTGAAAATGAAAATAAAAAAGGAGATGTAATGAAAAAAGCATTCACGATGATTGAACTTATATTCGTTATTGTTATCTTAGGTATTTTAGCGGCGGTTGCAATTCCGAAACTGATGGCGACAAGAACGGACGCTAAAGTGGCAGCTATTTCTCAGGAAGTTTCAGGAATAGTCGGCGAAGTGCCTGCGTATGTAACTTCACAGGGTAAAGTTGACACTTTAGCGACAATGTCGCAAATTGCAAAAAGTTTAATTGATCAGGGTAAAGCAAAAGATACCAATTCAACGTGGACAGGATGGAGTCATGCATTTGATTCACATGTTATAGGTGATGGTAGTAGAATCGATAGTATGGTAATTGGTGCACAAGATGATAATGGAAATATGGAAGATTGTGTTTTAATTGAAATAAATGGAACAATGATGGCAGTGCAAGGTAATTCAGCAGCGACAGGAGCAATATGCACTGGAATAAGAGCAAGAGTTAAAGATGGTAACTATACAATAGCTGGAAGTTCAGTCAAATTCTAAGAGATTTTTCTCTTAGATTAAAGAAGAGGAGATGAAAAAAGCGTTTACGATGATTGAACTTATATTCGTTATTGTTATTATAGGGATATTAGCCGCGGTTGCGGTCCCTAAATTAATGGCGACACGCGACGATGCGCAGACATCAACTCTTACAATACAAATTCAGGCTGCAACGAAAGAGATTATAAGTTATTATACTTCCCAGGGAGAAGATATAAACTTTTCGGAACTCCCCAATTCTTCACAGATAGTACTTAACGAACTGATACACCACGGATGGGTTGAGATAAAAAATGAAAATCACGCGGTAATATATTCCGACAGGGATAATAAAACTGTCTGTTTTGACCTGTATACGAACGGTAAAGTTTTAATACTTGAACAAAACAGCAGTGATAATGATCTTTTGTGTAATGATATAAAAAGAATTATAAAAGACGAAAACTATTCCGTATTAAACCAGGCGGTAAATTTTTAAGGTTAAAAATGAAAAAGTCGTTTACAATGATGGAGCTTGTTTTTGTAATTGTTATAATAGGTATATTATCGGCTATCGCACTGCCTAAACTGTGGGTGACGAGGGATGACGCCGCAGTAGCGAAATTAAGGGCGGACGTGTCTTCTATAAGATCTTCAATTTCAAACAAATACGGCAAAAACATCCTTTCCGGAAGCGATTCTTGTCCTCCGTTGGAAAGTGACCCCAATAACAATAAACTTTTTGACGGAATACTTACATATCCGATTACCAAAAACACGGGTGCTGTAAAATGGGACGGCAACGGAACGGATTACAACGCCACCGTGACGAATACGATTGTCAAATTTCATTATTATAATAACAGTACCGATAACTGCAAATTCGGCTGTGAGGACAACTGTGATTTAATAGGCGAATGAAATATTACGATATAGCCGTTATAAACACTCCGAATATTTTTACCTATCAGTCTGAAAAATGTTTAAATCCGGGCGATGTTGTTGGAATCGAAGTAAAAAACAGAGAAGCTTCGGGATACGTAATAAAAGAAGTAAAAAAGCCTGAGTTTAAGTGTAAAGGTATTCTGTCTAAATTATATTCTTTTTCTACTGAAAAACAAAAAATAATAGATTTTATTTCCAAATATTATTTTGCTCCTGTAGGGGAAGCTGCGGGACTGTTTTATATAAGTAACCAAGTTCCAAGTTCCAAGTTCCAAGAAAACAACCAAGTTCCAAGTTCCAAGTTTCAATTAACGAAAAAACAGCAAGAAGCGTTGGAGTTTTTGAAAAAAAACGATGTAAGCATACTTTTCGGTGATACCGGAAGCGGCAAGACGGAAATATATATCAAACTCATAGAAGAGGTATTGAACAACGGTAAACAGGCGCTGTTTTTACTTCCTGAAATCGCCATTACCTCACAAATGGAAAAGAGGCTTAAAAAATATTTCGGGGAAGCCCTTGCGATTTGGCACAGCAAAATAACTAAAAAGAAAAAAGAAACAATACTTTCGGATATAGCGAATGGAAAAATAAAAATCGTAGCGGGAGCGAGGAGCGCTCTTTTTCTGCCGCTTGAGAAACTCGGACTGATAATAGTGGATGAAGAGCATGACGACAGTTATAAATCCGAACAGATTCCGAAATACAACGCTAAGGATTTAGCGGTATATTTCGGCAGGGTTTACGATGCTAAAGTAGTGCTCGGAAGCGCCACCCCCCTTATAAGCGATTTGTATAAATTTCCTCATTTCAGACTCAAAGGTACCTTTTACAATACTAAAAAAACAAGATACTTTCGTGAAAGTTTTGATGATTTCACCGTCGGAAAAATAAAAAACACCTTAAACAATCAAAAGCAGGCTATAATCTTTCTGCCGACCCGTGCGAATTTTAAGTATATGATATGTTCCCATTGCGGCAAAGCCGTAAAATGCAAACACTGCGACGTGGCGATGAGCGTACATAAAAACAAAAGGGCGCTTGTCTGTCATTACTGTAATTACACGATGAGAATTCCCTCAGTTTGCGAGTATTGCGGAAGCGGGGAGTTTATAAACGAAAGAATCGGTACGAGCGAATTCGCCGAAATACTGAAAAACATTTTCCCTGATGCCGTAATAGAAAAATTCGACAGGGACGTAATAACTTCTAAATCCAGGGTTGATAAACTGCTAAAAAGATTCGCCGATAAAAAAATAGATATTCTTATAGGCACACAGATGCTCAGTAAAGGGCACGATTATCCCGATGTGGCACTTTCAATAGTGCTTGATATAGATTTTGTACTCAACAGTGCCGATTACAGGGCGGGTGAGAGGGCTTTTGCCCTGGCGCGCCAGGTTGAGGGAAGGGCTGGGAGAAAAGAGGACGGAGAGGTTATAATCCAGGCTCTCAACCCCGAATTTTTCGACAGAAGTTTTGAAGAGTTTTACGAAGAGGAGATTCAAAACAGAAAAGAACTCGGCTATCCGCCGTTTAACAGGCTTATAAAAATTGAATTTCAGGATAAAGACAAGAGTAAAGCCAAAGAAAAAATGGAGAAATTTCTGAGGTGTCTCGGAAACAGATCCGAAATAGTGGGATTCGGGGAAGCGCCGATATTCAAGATTAAAAACATATACCGCTATCAGGTACTGCTTAAAGGCAAAAACCTTCATAAACTCATATACCCGTGCGTAAATCTGAGTGAAATGAAAATAGACGTCGATCCTGTCAGTTTTGTTTGACTATAAATTAATTTTTGTATATAATAAACATATACAAAGGGAAAAAATATGAAATTTGACTGCCTGGTGTTAGATGATGTTGTTGGGTTTGAATGGGATGACGGGAATATTTATAAAAATGAAAAAAAACATGGCGTAAAATGGCAGGAAATTGAAGTGGTTTTTTTTAATGAACCGTTGTTGATATATGAAGACTTTAAGCATTCAAAGGATGAGTGCAGATGTTATGCTTTAGGAAAAACTGATGATGAAAAGACGCTTTTTGTAGTATTTACTAAAAGAAATAAAAAAATAAGAGTAATTAGTGCTAGAAAAATGAATAAAAAAGAAAAGGAAATATATGAAAAAAATACCTAAATTTCTATCAGAAAAAGAAGAGAGAGAATTTTGGGAAATTCATGATTCTACAGAGTATATTAATTGGAATAATGCTAAAAAGGCAATACTTCCTAATTTAAAAAAAAGCACAAAAACAATATCTTTACGCCTACCGGCTGATATGTTGGAAAAAATAAAAGTAAAAGCTAATAATTTAGATGTGCCTTATCAATCTTTAATAAAAATAATGCTTCAAAAAGAGTTACAAGAATTTTAGGATATTTTGTCAAAAGGAAAAAAAATGAAAACAATTGTCTATTCAAATGCGAGAAATAATTTAAGAAATATTATAAATGATGTAAATGAAAATTTTGAAGAGTATATTATTACTACAAAAGACAACAAACAGGAGTTTTGATATCTTATGAAGAGTACAGCGCTATGAAAGAAACAATGTATCTGCTCTCATCCAAAAACAACAGACAAAGACTGCTTAAATCAATAGAAGATATAGAAAATATGCAAATAATTAAAAAAGAGATTTAATGATTGTAGGTTTTTCTGATGAAGGGTGGGAAGATTATGTTTATTGGCAGAAAACGATAAAAAAATGTTAAAAAGAATAAATGAATTAATTAAAGATATCAAAAGAAATCCATATGATAAAAACGGTTTAGGAAAGCCTGAGAAATTAAAAGCTAATTTAAGCGGATATTATTCAAGAAGAATAACATCCGAATATAGACTTGTTTATGCTGTAAAGAATGAATTAATAATTATTATTCAATGTAGATATCATTATTGATTTAACTCCTCAGGATTTACTGCCACTTTGTAATTCGGGTCGTCTTCTTCGTAAGTGCAGTACGGTCCTGCGACTTTAAGCAGTTTTTTACATTCGCCGCTTAAGTGTCTGATTGTAAGTTTTTTGCCGTTTTCAAGGTATTTTTTGGTGATTTTGTCTATGGCTTCGACTCCGCTTGCGTCTTTTACACGTACGTTTTTAAAATCCATCACCACCTCGTCCGGGTCGTTTTTAACATCGAAACTTTCTATAAAGCTTTTTGCGCTTCCGAAAAACAAAGGGCCTTCAAATTCGTAAATTTTTCTTTCACCCTCCATTTTTGTTTTAAAATATACTTTTGCATGCTTCCACGCAAATACAAGGGCGGATATGATAACGCCGCTTATTACCGCAACCGCTAAGTCCGTAAATATGGTGATAAGAGTGGTGGCTATCAATACGAACGCGTCTTCTTTGGGCATTCTTTTGAGTCTGTCGAAACTCGCCCATTCAAACGTTGCAATGCTTACCATAAACATAATCCCCACAAGTGCGGCGAGCGGAATCTGTTCGATGTATTTGGCAAGCGCGACAACGAATAAAATAAGAAGAACAGCCGCAAACGCCGCGCTGAGTCTGCCGCGTCCGCCTGATGTGTAGTTGATTACACTCTGTCCTATCATCGCACATCCCGCCATTCCTCCGAAAAGCCCGCATGTTGCGTTGCCGGCTCCGAGCGCAATTGCTTCTTTGTTTCCGTTGCCCCTCTCACCGCTCATTTCTTCTAAAACTTCGAGTGTAAGAAGCGATTCTATAAGTCCGACAAGCGCCATAATAACCGCATACGGCAGTATAATTTTCAAGGTTTCAAGGTTAAGAGGCGCAAGGGGCAGGTGAAAATGGGGAAAACTTCCGCTGATATGCGCCAAATCGCCTATTTTTTTCGTATCGAGGTTGAATATCAAAACAAGCGCCGTAATTGCAATAATCGCTCCGAGTCCCGAAGGAATCGCTTTTGTAAATTTAGGTAAAAACCACATAATAGCCATTGTCAAAGCCACTAAAACGTACATTACATAACCTTCGCCTTTAAACATCGGAAACTGTGCCATGGCTATAATAATGGCGAGTCCGTTTACAAACCCGTAAACTACCGGCATAGGTACGAGACGTATGAATTTCGCAAGTTTAAACACACCCACGAGAATCTGTATAATCCCCGCCAAAACCGTAGCCCAGAAAAGATATTCGACTCCGTGGCTCATTACGAGGGAAACCATTACGACCGCAACACTTCCCGTCGCACCGCTTATCATTCCCGGTTTTCCGCCGAAAAGTGCGGTTATCAGCCCCAGTATAAAAGCCGTATAAAGCCCCACAAGAGGCGAAACACCGGCAATAATGCTGAATGCAATAGCTTCTGGTACAAGCGCAATTGCCACCACTGTTCCGCTTAGTAACTCGTTTTTGGTATTTTTTGCGTTATAATTTTGTAATATTTTAGAAAACAAGTATAATCCTTTTAAATTTTTTGAGGCGCGAATTATACCATAAATAAAAGGTTTAAAATGTTTGAAAAAAAAGGCGAATATTTCACCAACAAAGACGAGAGTTTTTTAAAAGAATCGGATTTGGTGATTTTCTGGAATTCAAAACCGAAAAAGCTTTTAAAAAATTACGCGGTTATAGGAGGCAGCGACGAACATTCGAAAGTCGATATTCCGAGGGCGGATAAGGATTTGGCGCTTCTTCTCGCAAGGCTTGCGTATGTTTTTAAAATATATGACGACAGACTTGAAGATTCGGAAGAGTTTGAGGATTTTGTGGACGTATTAAAAGGAGTCAGGGTTAAAACGCAGATAAAAAAACATTTAACCACACTTGAGGAAATAAGCGGGGTGCTGTATTTAATGGACAATTCAGAAAAAATAAGTATTATTATTGACAATATCGAAGAAGACGAGTTCGAGGCGTTAATGAGCTTTTTGGTAATGATGGGGTTTTTCAGCGATAAAATAGGGGTGTTTAGTAAAAAGGACATAAGTTTTTACGATGAATTTTATTTTTATGAATAAGGAGAATTAATGAAATATCTGTTAAACACATACGCAAGATTCGACGTTCGTTTTGAAAAAGGAATGAGCGCCACTTTATGGGATGAAAACGGTGAGAGTTATATAGATTTTACAAGCGGGATAGGCGTTGTAAGTGTCGGGCACGGCAACGAAAGGCTTGCAAACGTCATTTGCAATCAGGCTAAAAACATAATTCACATATCAAACCTATACAGAATAGAACCTCAGGAACGCTTAGCCGAGGAAATAGTAAAAAAAAGCGGAATTGAAGGAGGTGTGTTTTTCTGCAACAGCGGTGCCGAGGCGAATGAAACGGCTCTTAAGATAGCGAGAAAATACGGAGAGGTAAACGGCGAAATTAAAAGATATAAGGTGATTACGCTTGAAAACTCTTTTCACGGAAGGACGATATCAACCCTTAAAGCCACGGGTCAGCCTAAGTTTCATCAGTATTTCGGACCTTTCCCCGACGGATTTACATACGCAAAAAACATAGCCGACATAGAAAACAAGATTGACGACAAAACCGTTGCGGTAATGATAGAGCTGATTCAGGGAGAAGGAGGCGTCAATCCTTTCGGTAAAGAGGAAATTCAAAACCTTGCGGAGTTTTTAAAGGAAAAAAACATTTTACTGATTGTGGACGAAGTTCAAACGGGGGTTTACAGAACGGGGGAATTTCTTGCAAGCGGCCTTTACGGTATCAAACCCGATATTGTAACGATGGCTAAAGGACTCGGAGGAGGGGTTCCTATAGGCGCTGTGCTTACCACACTTACGGACGTTTTAAAACCCGGGGATCACGGCAGCACGTTCGGGGGAAACTATCTTGCCACTTCAGCCGCCCTTGAAGTAATTAAAATACTCGACGAAGAAAAAAGAAACGGAAAACTTGGTGAGACAATAGAGTATTTTGAAAACAAACTGCTTGAAATCGCTAAAGAATATCCCGAAATGTTTGAGAGTGTAAGCGGTTACGGTCTTATGAGGGCATTAAGGGCGAAAGATACGAAAATCAGGGATGAAATAGTTAAAAAAGCCTTTGAAAACAAGCTTTTGGTATTAAAAGCCGGTACGCATTCAGTCAGGTTTTTACCGCCTCTTACAATTACGAAAGAGGAGATCGACGAAGGGTTTGACAGGCTCAAAGAAGTGCTGAATTAATGAAAACGGAGGAGAGATTGAAAAGATTAAAGTATTTGTTTGTTTTGTTTCCGCTGTTTTTAAATGCCGAAGGGCTGTTGAACGATTTGAAAAAACAGGAGCTAAGGTATGACCGTTTAAAAACCGTTCAGGAAAGTCAAGAGACTGCAAAGTCGTGGATTAACCCCGTAACGCTTCAGTATTCTTATACGAAAGACAATATGACGGGCACGGTTGCCACGACAAAACTTTTAAGCGTAAGTGTAAACCAGCCAGTTTTTAAAAGCGGAGCGATATATTATTCGATTAAATATGCCGGGCATTCGAAAGAATTTAACCTTCTTTCTTTGGAGCTTCAAAAAAGGGAACTGATAAAAAAAGCCCTTGAACTCGCATACGATTATAAAATTGTAAAACTTAATGAACAGATAATCGCCTTAAATATAAAAAATGCGAAAATCGACATAAAAAAGAAAAAAGAGGAGTTTTTAAACGGAGTGGGGGATTCGGCATTTTTAAACAATGCGGTTTTAAACCTGAATTCTCTTAAGCTTTCCCTCGAGGATTTGCGTACAAACGCACACAGTCTGAAATTCGCTTTTAACAACATCTCTTCTCTTGATATAGATAAAATAAAATTTCCGGTGTTTAAATTAATTTCCAAAAAAGAGTTTATAAATTCGAATATGGATCTTTTTTTACAGGAAAAATTTAAAAAAGTAAAATACGACCTGTATAAAATGCAAAAAGGCAATCAGCTCTTAAGCGTTAATTTTAACGCCTCTCTTAACAGACAGAGTATTGATTATGAGAACAATTCGCCGCAGCTTCAGGACAGCAGCACGGATTATTACCGTGTGGGACTGAGCGTTGTTATGCCTCTTAGTTTTAACGCTGTTAATAAAATAGAGCAGGCTAAAATCGATTATTTAAAATCCGAAACACTGCTTGAAGATAAAAAATCCGAACTTCTCAATACGTATAAAACCGTGCTTTACGAACTAAAAACCTACGACAGCAAAATAAAGATTTACAGGCAGAATATTAAAATATACGACGAGCTGATAAATTCGGCTAAAGAATCGCTAAAAGCCGGAAATGCCACGGAGTATGATTTGGAAATTTTGCAAAATTCGAGAAAAACCATGTTTTTAAACATCGAAATTCTGAAACTTCAAAAGCAAAAACTTCTGCTTTCCCTTTATTACAAACTTAGCGGATGGAAATACTGATACATTCCGTTTTTCCGCCTGCTTGTAACTACTTGTAACACTGAACAGAAATTCACACTAAAATTATCCTATTTAATATAAGTTTTCGTTATAATTGCTTATATTTATAATTAAAGGAGTGTTATGAAAGTTGATGTACTAATAGTCGGTGCCGGCGGAGCCGGATTGTATGCGGCGCTAAGTGCGGCGGAAGAAGCTAAAGGGATGGAGGTTGCCGTTCTTACGAAGGTTTACCCCACAAGAAGCCACACCGGGGCTGCACAGGGCGGGGTTAATGCGGCACTCGCAAATGTGGATCCCACCGACAGCGAGGAACTGCATACTTTTGACACGGTAAAAGGAAGCGATTATTTAGCCGATCAGAGGGCTGTTAAATATATGTGTTTCGAAGCTCCGAGAATCATCAGGGAAATGGAGCATATGGGGGTGCCTTTTTCCAGGCTCAACAACGGTAAAATCGCACAAAGACCTTTCGGAGGCGCAAGCAAAGACAGAACGTGTTACAGTGCGGATAAAATGGGGCATGTAATGCTGCATACCCTTTATGAGCAGTGTATTAAAAACGATGTGAAATTTTTAAACGAATGGTTTATGTTGAATATTGTTCACAACGGAGAAAGACTTCAGGGTGTTACCGCAATTAACATAGCCACGGGAGACATTCAGTTTATTCACGCCAAAGCCGTTATATTGGCTACAGGGGGACACAGCAGAATTTACTGGGGATACACTTCAAACGCGCTCGGATGTACCGGTGACGGAACTGCTGCAGCTTTAAGGGCCGGGCTTCCTTTAAAAGATATGGAATTTTTACAGTTTCATCCTACGGGACTCAGAAAATCGGCCATATTGGTATCCGAAGCCGCAAGAGGGGAAGGCGGACACCTTTTAAATAATAAGGGTGAGAGGTTTATGAGCAAATACGCTCCCGAAAAAATGGAACTCGGGCCGAGAGACCTCGTTTCAAGAAGCATTATGACGGAAATCAGGGAAGGCAGAGGGTTTAAAGACGAAGAAGGCAGAGAATACGTTCATCTCGATTTAACTCATTTAGGAGCTGAAAAAATAAAAGAGAGACTTCCTCAAATCAGGGAACTGACCATAGATTTTGAAGGGATTGATCCTATAAATGAGCCTATTCCGATTAAACCGACTGCGCATTACGCAATGGGCGGTATTCATACGGATGTAAGATGCGAAACTCCTATTGCCGGTATTTATGCGGCGGGTGAAGCGCAGTGCGTAAGCGTTCACGGTGCGAACAGACTCGGAGGAAACTCTCTTTTAGATATCGTCGTGTTCGGACACGTGGCCGGGAAAGAAGCGGTAAGATACGCGGAAGGTACGGATTTTGCAAAAGGAGGGGTCTCTAAGCTTGAAGACGACGTCAGGTTTATAAAAGAACTGTTTGAGAGGGAAAGCAAAGAAACTCTCGGTGATTTAAGGGATGAGCTCGGTGAAATTATGTTCAGACATTTCGGGGTGTTTAAAAACGAATCCGAAATGAAAGAGGGATACGAAAAACTTAAAAAACTCATAGAAAGAGCGAATAAAAACCTTGCCGTTGAAGACAAATCGAAAGTATTTAACACCGATCTTCAGAGTCTGCTTGAATTTTACAATCTGCTTGAAATTGCGGATGTGCTGGCTTTCGCGTCTCTTCAAAGAAAAGAATCGAGGGGCAGCTTTTACAGGGACGATTATCCTAAAAGGGATGACGAAAACTTTTTATACCACTCAATGATTACCAAAAACGGCGACGGAAGCTTCAGTTATGAAAAAGGTGAAGTCGATTTGAGCCTTTACGAACCGGCTGAGAGAAAATACTAATATTAATGTAAAATGGACAATGGAAAATTGAAAATGAAATTTTACATTTTACATTGTAAAATTGTCCATTGTTTTTGGTCTCCCGGGCGGGATTCGAACCCACGACCTTCGGATTAGGAATCCGACGCTCTATCCTGCTGAGCTACCGGGAGACAAATGGAATTATAGCAAAAAATGCAAAAACGGCAAATGCACTAAGAAAGGATAAATTATGGAAAAAATAAAATATGTAACGAAAGTCAAAAGATACGACCCTGAAACGGAAAACAGTTACTGGCAGGATTTTGAGGTTGAGGTTGAAGATTCTCTGACGGTACTCGAACTTTTAATGTATATAAAGGATAAAATTGACGAAAGTCTGACTTTCAGGGCGTTTTGCAGAAGTGCGATATGTGGCAGCTGTGCTATGATTATCAACGGACGCGCCGGGCTTGCATGCAAAATTCAGGCAAAAGACAAAATCAAAAACGGCGTTATAAGAATCGAACCCCTCAATCATCTGCCTGTTGTAAAAGACCTTGTGGTTGATCAGGACCCTGCGTTTAACAAACTGAAAAAAATCAAACCCTACCTCGAACCTGATCCTAAGAAAGTACCGGATAATCTTAAATGTGAATCTCTTGTTACACCTGAAGAGTTTGCGAAATACGACAAACAGACCGACTGTATTTTGTGTATGGCGTGTTACGGACAGTGTAACGCGCTTGAAGGCGAAGATGCGTATCTCGGACCGTTTCAGCTTACTAAGGCGTTCAGGTTTATAATGGACAGCAGGGACGGCGTGGATGTTGAAGAGAGAATCAAGCTTGTGGAAGACGCCGGAATATGGGACTGCGTACAGTGCCAGATGTGTCTTGCGGCATGTCCTAAGGGAATAAAACCCGGAGAAGACATACTTGAACTCAGAAGAATAGCCAAAGACGTGGGAGAAGACAATATTGCTACAAGAAGGGCGAAAGTATGGTTTGCAAACGTATTCGAAACCGGTCAGATAGACAAATGGCATTTGCCTGAAGTGGCGTTCGGAGACGAAAAAGGCGAAGCAATTACCAAAAAACTTGAAGATGAATTCAGAAGCAGGGGTATGAAAGAAGAAGAGTTCGGTCCTCAGCCGTTTGACGGAATAAAAGAATTCCAGAAATTTATTAAAAAACTTGAAAAGGAACTGTAATGAAAAAAATAGGTATTTATCCGGGATGTTGCTTTCAAGGAGCCGATATTCATAATTATGACATAACCGAGGATTTTCTTGAAAAAATGGGCGTTGAGGGTGTGCTGCTTGAAAGAAGCGCATGCTGCGGCGGCGGCGTGATTGATGAAACGAATAAAATGATTGTTTACGGTCTGAATGCCAGAAACATCGCTCTTGCGGAAGAAAAAGGCGTGGATTTGTATACTCCTTGTAATACGTGCTATATGATTATTGCAAAGACAAAGCTTGCGCTTGATTCGGATCCTGAGCTTAAAGAAAAAATAAATAAAATTTTGGCTGACGAAGGGCTTGAATATAAAGGCGAAGCGAAAATTTACCATACGCTAAACCTTATCAGGGATTTTATAGGGATGGATGAATATAAAAGCAAAATTCAAAGGAAATTAGGAGGGGTAAAAGTGGCTCCTTATTACGGATGTCATGTTTTAGCACCCGATGAAGTCGCACTTGACGATCCTGAAAATCCGACCGTACTTAAAGAAATTCTCGAGCCGTTAGGCGTTGAAATTGTGGAAGGATACCAGCACGAACAGACCTGCTGCGGATATCATGCGAGGTTTACGAATCCCGAACAAAAAGAAAGACTTGCCGTAAAACCGCTTGACGGTGCCAAAGAAGCGGGAGCGGATATTGTAACCACTCCTTGTCCTCTGTGTCATAAAGCTATGGACGGGTATGAAGAGCCTATTTTACAGGTAACCCAGCTTATAAACGTGGCATGCGGATCCACACCTGAAGATGCGTTTTGGAACCTGAATAAAACGGAAGTTAAAATTTCCATAGGATAGGGCTTTTTGCTCTTTTTTTATTTTGTATATTTAAAGGTGTCTGGCACCGTATGTTTGGATTTTTGAGGGTATATACTCAAGTATGTATAATGTCTATGAATAAAAATTTGATAATATTCGCAAAAAAAAGGATTAAAAATACGTTACGATATAATCGGAAAAATCGGTGAAGGCAACAGGGGAGAGGTTTATAAAGCCAGACTTGAAGACGGCAGACTGGCCGCTGTAAAATGGGCTAAAAATTATGAAATAGACAAAGAGTGGGAAATTTTAAGCTTCTTAAACGGTCTGTGTGCCCCTAAACCGATTTTCAGGGGGAAAAGATATTTTATAATGGAGTACATCGACGGAAAACCTTTAAAAGAATATGTCGGGAGTGTTCAATATTACGAAATTTTAAAACAGGCGCTTGTTAATGCTTACAAATTAGACGAAAAAGGGGTGTTTCACGGACAGCTCGGGAGGTATTATCATATTTTGTACACAAACGGCGGTGTGAAATTTATAGATTTTGAAAGGGGTGTTTTTACGCGTAATCCGAGGAATTTTTTACAGATTGTGGGATATTACTTGTTTAGGGATGAAAAATATGATAAAAAGAGTCTTAATATGATAACAGATCTTTATAAAAAAAACAGGGCAGAAGCGCTGAATGAAACAATAAGGCTGATTGATGAAAGTTAATATAAAAAGATTTTTAAACGGCAGGGTATGGTTTGATAATTTTGAGTTGGATTTTAAAGAAGATGAAACCGTTCTTGGGCTGCTGGACAGAACGAAATCGGTTGACGGGAGCATAACATATAGAAGCTTTTGCAGAAGCGGTATATGCGGAACCTGCGCTGTTAAGGTAAATGACAAAACCGTGCTTGCGTGCAAAACGAAAGTGAAGGATTTTATAGAACATGATGAAATTATAATTGAACCTGTAGACAGGAGTAAAATAATAAAAGATCTTGTGGTTGATCATAGTTATATTGAAAAGGCGATTAAAAAAAACAAACTGTGGTTTGAAGGGGAAATAAAAAGCGCCCGGGAAAGTCTGCAATTTCCGCAGGAATTTCAGATATATGAAAAACAGACCGACTGTATAATGTGTATGGCTTGCCAGTTTGAGTGTGAGGCACTTGATTATACACCTGATTTTGCAGGTCCGTTTATATTTACTAAATATTTCAGGTTTGTATTTGACAGTCGGGACAAAAGTGATACACAACAAAGAATTGAACTGGCAAAGGCAAACGGACTTTACAATTGTATAAATTGTCAAAAATGTGTAATGGTGTGCCCTAAAGGGATCGGAAGTGCGTTTGATATTAAAATGTTACAAAATTCTGACATTAATTCTCCGAATGAGTCTGAAAATGAATTTGGTATAACTTTTTTTTAACAAATCCTTTTTATTTTAAGTTTTGTGTTATACAATATGTACAGATATAAATTTTTTTTATTTAAAGGAGAAGTTATGGCAGTAAGACCGAATGTAAAACATTTATGGATTGAAGCCACTTTTGAAGAAGAAAACCTCGATGCAAGGGCGCTTGTAACCAGAACGGACAAAAACGGAAAAATTACATTCGCATCCAAAGCGTATAGGGAAATGACCAAATATTCAAAAGAAGAACTTATAGGGGCGCCTCACAGTATTGTAAGACACCCTTTTATGCCCGAGGCCGCTTTTAAAAGTATGTGGGACACGATTCAAAGGGGGGAACATTTCAACGCGCTTGTTATGAACCTCAGAAAAGACGGAAAACATTACTGGGTGGACGTACATGTGGATCCGATAGACGAAACGGGGAATGTGGTTAGCGACCCTTCGAAAATAGCGGGTTATATAGCAATCAGAAGGGAACCTACAAGGGAGGAAATTCAAGAAGCCTTTGAAAACTACAGGACGTTAAGAAAAACAGAGCTGCTTAAAAAGACGCATTTGAAAGACTGGGAAAAAGAACTTTTGGAGCATTTGTAAAAGCGGGGAAGAAATTGTATATAATACGCTGATCTTTATTACGTAAAAATTTTAAAAGGGAATTATTGAAAGAAGAGTTTTTTATAAACCAGATTAAATCTAAACACACAGGGGACGACGCCGCCGTAATAGGCAGTGAGATAATAGCGAGCGATTCGTTTTTTGAAGATATCCATTTTAAAAAAGAGTGGATGGGTTTGAAAGAAATCGCGATAAAAGCCTCGCTTGTGAATTTAAGCGATATTGTCGTTATGAACGCAAAACCGAAGTATGCGGTTTTGAATATCGGTTTTCCTAAATCATACACTTTGCGTGATATTAAAGAATTAGCGGAAGGGTTTAACGAGTGTGCGGAAAAATACGGTTATGAAATAATAGGGGGCGACACGATTAAAAACGACAAACTTGCGATATCAATGACGTTTATCGCTCAAAGCAAAAAACCTGTTTTCAGAAAAGCGAAGCTTAATGAATATGTTGCTTTTACGGGGAGTTTGGGAACGGTAAGAAGGGATTTGCTTTCGGTTTTGAGGGGCGGTAAAATTTCTAAAAAATCAAAACTTATAACCCCTGTTTTAAAAGAAAGGTTTTTTTATAAGGCGGCTCCTTTCATCACTTCCGCGCTTGATATAAGCGACGGGCTTTTTAAAGAGCTCGAGAGGATTTCAAAAATATCGAAAGTCGGTTTTGAGTTTTTAAAAAAATTCGATAAACGCACGGGCTGCAGCGGTGAAGAGTATGAAATACTTTTTACGTTTAACAAAAAACATTTGCCAAAAATTTTAAATATTGCTAAACTTACAAGAACCAAAGTGACTGTTTTTGCCGTTACTAAAAGAGGCGGATTCAGGAGTATGTGTAAAGAAAACCATTTTTAAGGCGGGCTATGAATACGATTAAATATCTTTTTTCCGATTTATTCGATTCGAAAATAATTAAATATTCATTCGCTCCACTCTTTTTAAGCATTCTGTTCTGGGGTGCGGTTTTTTATTTTTTTTCCGATGACATAGTGGGGCTGGTGCATTCGTACATCTCATATCTCCCTTTCGGGGAGAGTATAAATAAGATACTTACAAACGTCGGATCCACGATTGTGCTTATGTTTTTGTATTACGAACTTGTTATTTTGAGCATCGGCGTTTTCAGTTCGTTTTTCGTAGATAAAATTACGGAAAGAATAAACGAAAAATATTACAATCTGCCTACAAAAAAAACATCTCTGATAGAAGGAATTTTGGTTTCTTTAAAAGGAATGGTTAATTTTGTACTGTTTTTTATCCTTACTTTTTATCTTCTTTTCATACCCGTTGTAAATATAATATATCAGGTTTTTTTGTGGACCCTGGCAATAAAAAAGCCCCTCGTGTTCGACAGCAGCGCTCCTTTTTGCGATTATAAAGAATTTGAAAGAAACAACAATATAAAAATATGGATTATCATATTTTTGACTTCTTTTGTTTATTTTGTTCCTATACTTTCGTTTTTCGGCTACACGCTGCAGCTTATTTTTATGACCCATTTCGTATTGAGTAAATGCAAAAAGAACTGAGTTAAAAAACCGTTTTCTGGTTTTTTTTAAAACTCCGCGCTTCCGGGAACCCGTTTGAAAAGAAAAAAATTATTTTTTTGCTATAATTTCAGAATTAACTCTGAAAGGTGTATATGATTTATTCCCATTCCCCTGTAAATTTTTATTTTAACAAAAACCCCGAGAATTTTTTTGTTGAAGAGATACCTCTTTATTCTTTTGATCATACCGGTGAATGGCTGATGTTAAAAGTCAGGAAAAAAGATATGACAACCACCGATGTGGTAAATCTTTTTTCAAAACTCGGAATAAATAAAAGGGATATAGGATATGCCGGATTGAAAGACAAAGACGGATTAACCGTTCAATGGATGAGTGTTCCAAGAAAACACAGAGAAAAATTTAAAGATTTTACCCATCCCAAAATAAAAATTGTTGAACAGGACCTTCATAGAAACAAACTTAAAATAGGTCATTTGAAAGGAAACAGGTTTTTTGTCAGGCTTAAAAAAGTGCTTCCCGTCGATGCCAGAAAAATCGAAAGGGTTTTAATTGATATTAAAAAACTCGGAATCCCTAATTTTTTCGGTTATCAGAGGTTCGGCAAATTCGGGGACAATTTCGAACAGGCGAAAGAGTTTATTTTCGGTGAAAGACATATAAAAGACAAAAGGCTTCAAAAACTTCTTATAAGCGCTTATCAGTCGAAACTGTTTAACGACTGGCTGATGGAAAGAATAAAATTAAGCAACATATTCGATATATCCGAAAATGAACTGAAATTTTTAGGGTATGAAAAGGATTTGATTAAATTTGTAAAAAAACAAAAACACCCTTTCAGGCTTCTGCCCGGGGATGTGATGTGCCATTATCCTTTCGGTAAAAATTTTTATCTTGAAAATTATGAAGATACGGAGAGGTTTTATAAAAAAGATATAGTTCCGACGGGTCTGCTTCCCGGTAAAAAAACTCTTAGGGCAAAAGATTTTGCAAGGAGCTTGGAAGAAAAACACGATGATTTGATTCCGGCAAACGGTGACAGGAGAAGTGCGTGGATTTTCCCCGAAATAACGGAAAAACGTTATATAAAAGAAAAAGCATGGTATGAAATTTCTTTTAACCTTCCCAAAGGAAGCTACGCCACCGTTTTGATAGAAATTCTTAAAAACGGAGTGACGGAAAAATTAATCACATATAAAGGAGACAAATGAGTCTGCCTCGTTTAGCTACGACCATTGCGACGGTTAGTGCGTTTGTATTGGCGGTTTCGAAAGTGATAGTGGGCATAGTGACAGGAAGTGTTGCCGTAATCGCAAGTGCGATAGATTCGCTTCTCGATATGGTCATAAGTATTTTCAACAATATAGCGGTGAGGGTGAGCGAGAGCAAACCTAACAGCAGGTTTAATTACGGAAAAGGAAAAATAGAAGGTTTGGCGGCGCTTTTCGAAGGGCTTTTTATTACCGCAAGCGGTTTGTATATCATATATGAGGGTATAAGAAAAATAATTGACCACGAACCGATAGTAAAAATAGATTTTTCTATTTATGTAATGGTTTTCTCAATGGCCGTTACGTTTTTTCTCGTAACTTTTTTGGCGTATGTCGTCAAAAAGACGAATCACCTGGTTATAAAATCCGATTTAATCCATTACAAAACAGACCTTTTGACAAACGGCGCCGTTTTGATTTCTCTTATAGTGGTAAAACTTACGGGATGGTATTATGTGGATTTTATCCTATCCGTATTTATAGGAATTTATATTATCAAAGAAGCGAGCGAAATAGTTAAAGAAGGTTTCGAAACGCTTCTTGACGTTTCTCTTGAATTCGAAACGGTTGAAAAAATAAAAGAGATTATCAAAAAAGAGCCTTTGGTGCTTGATTACCACTGTTTAAGAACGAGAAA
>NZ_JBMYAU010000112.1:0-3673 GCF_053994455.1 Nautilia sp.
AAGCTATGCCGCTTGACGCACTTGTTAGCTATCTTGAGGCAAGACCAAAACTTGGCATGACCAAAGAAAATAACTTTCAAGACGGACAAAACGGCAAAAAAGAAGACAATGAAGCTAAATTATTAAAAGAACTTGGATGGGAGGACTGATATGGGAGTAATTAACGGAGAAGTATTAAAAGCGGTAAGTAAAAAGTTCAGTGCCGAATTTACAAAATTTTTCAATGAAACCGAAAGTTTTTATACTCAGCTTGCAATGGTTGTAAATGCAAAAGCGCCGACAGTTGATTATACATGGCTTGGACAATTTCCAAAGGTAAGAGAATGGATTGGTGACAGGGTTGTAAAAGATTTACAGGCTTATAAATATTCTATCGTCAAAAAAAGATGGGAAGCAACTATCTCAATGGATAGGGATTACATCTTATACGATTCAATCGGGGCAATGAAACCGCAAATTCAACAATTAGCTCAGTCGGCAAAAGAACATTACGATGAGCTTATCGTTGATTTAATTGAGAAAAACGACATCTGCTATGATGGTGTAAAGTTCTTCTCAGACCAGCATAAGGTAACAATTGACGGAACTGATGTTACATATTCAAACATTTCAACGGATGAACTGACACAGGAGAACTTCCTAAAATCCAGAAAAGGGATGCGAAGCATTAAAGGAGAAAGTGGTAAAACATTAAAAATCAGACCGAATCTTCTTGTAGTTGCTACAAACCTTGAAGACAAAGCGATTGAAATCGTAAAAGCAGACCAAATCAACGGAAGCACAAACATTACAAAAGGAATGGCAGACATTCTTGTAATTGATGATTTACCGGATAACAGCTGGATGCTTGTTGATAGCAGAAAAGTGCTAAAACCGTTTATTCTTCAAATTAATAAAAAACCACAGCTTGTAGCACTTGATAAACCGACAGACTATGAAGCCTTTATGAAAGCTAAATACTTATACGGAGTAGATGCGGAACATAACGCAGGTTACGGACTCTGGCAGCTTGTAAGATTTTCTGATGGAAGCGGAAGTAGCGAATGATAGAAGTAGCTGACGTTAAGGAGGTTCTTGCCTCCATTCTTTCAAATCCTGATTATGTAAGCGATGAAGTAATTCAAAAGGCAATTGAAGATACAAAAGAAATTGTTAAAGATAGAATGCTTGAGACGCCTTTTGTATTGGATATAGCAATTTACAGGGTATTTATGAGAGTGAATCTTGAAGTGCCTGAGAATGTTGAAAAAGCATATAAAGAGGCAATAAAAAGATTAAAAGATGTGCCTATAAATTCGAATGATGGAAGTTTTAGCGTAATAGTTTCAAAAAGGAATGGCATATGGATATAAATAAAAAAATTGAAGAGCTAAAAGAAATTCATCCTTTTATTTTGCTAACTCGTGAACCAAATACTCCGGGAGAATATATTTTTTTCTCTCATATAAAGCCTAATCGTTTTGAGTTTGTTGATTATGTGTTTGATATATACATCATCAAAAATCAACTGACTCAAGACGATTTAACGGCTCTTCAAAGCTTACTTAACAAACTTTTAAAAATCCAGTATGACTATTTTGAAGTGCTGGATATGAAGCCTTTGAAGCTTGGAGAATTTTTTGTCACTTACAAAATAACTATAAAAGTAAACGAGCAGTTTGATATTGAATATGCAAAAGGTTTATTAAATGAATATCCATAAAAAAGCGTATGAGCTATATAAACAAAACATCCCACTAAAAGAGATAGCAACTATTTTGGGGGTAAGTCGCCAAACGGTAAGTAATTGGAAGAAAAAAGAAAAATGGGATGAATTACTGCTTTCAGAGCAGTCAATTGACGCCGAAGCAAAAGAAAAAGAGTTTTTATTAGAACTCATTAAAGAGTGGGACTCTGCATTAATAGAGCTAAAAGAATCTGACCTTGCGAATAAATTAACTTTGCTTGAAAAATATACAAAAAGCTATTACAAACTAAAAAACATCAACAAAAATTCCCCTTACACTCAAAAAATCCAAAAAGAAAAAATAGTTTTTAGCACCATCCAAAAACTTGCGGAAATCGCAATAAAAGAGAAAAACGAAAAAGTTGCCGAATTTTTCAAAAAGCACGCAGACAAAATAGCAGAGGAAATAGATGTTTGAGAATATTGAAGAGTTAAAGTTATACCTTAAAAGTCTTCCGGATGAGATAAGTAATATCGACACAAAAAGAGCAAAAAGAGATTTTTTCTATTTTGTAAAAAGCTATCTTCCACATCACATTGAATTTGCAAAAACCGAAAAATCAAAATTTAGAAACTTTATATATAAAAACATAGATTCTCTTACCAAAAAGCACAAGTTTTTAATGTTTTCAGCATATAGAGGTGCGGCAAAAACTACGCTTATTGCCACATTTTATCCTCTATGGGAAGCAATAAGAAAAAAAAGAAGATTCATTTTAATAATAGGAGCTACCCAGCCTCTTGCAAACGCAACATTTGAGCTTTTAAAAACCGAACTTATCGAAAACAAAAAATTAAGAAGGGATTTTAATATAGAAATCATCCAGGAAAAGACGGAAAGTATCGTAATAAAAGTTGATGATTTTAATCTAAAAATAGCGGCGTTTGGTGCGGGTGCCAAAATCAGGGGTATTAAATACCTCTCTTTCCGTCCGGATTTAATTATAGTAGATGACCTGGAAGAAGACGAACTTGTCCAAAACAAATCATACAGAGATAAACAAGAGAAGTGGTTTAAAAAAGCGATAAAAAAACTTCCAAGCAGAAAATGCAAACACTGCAACATCATAATGATAGGAACTATCTTACATCACGATAGCGTATTTGTCCGCCTCAGGGAAATAGCTGACTTTTATCAAAATTTTCCTTTGGTTTTGGATTTTAAAACTTGGAAACTTGACGACCCGGATATTGACGTGGAAGAACTTAAAAAAGAATATAAAGAAGACAAAGAAAGTTTTCTACAAGAGTATCAGAATATCCCTCTTAGCAAAGATTCACTTATCTTTAATCACTATAAAACGTTTTCAATAATGCCAAAGTGCGATTTTTACTCAATCGGCATAGACCCGGCAATGGGCAAAAAGAAAGGTGACTATTTTGCAATAGCAATTCTTGGATACAAAGCGGATGAAAAAAGATTTTATCTTACGGCTGGGGGCTACAAGAAAAACCCAACCGATATGATAGATAAAATCGTAAAGACCTACATAAGATATTCAAAAGTAGCAAGAACCATCCTTGCAATAGAAACGGTTGCTTATCAGGAGTTTTTCAAAGATGTCTTAAAAAAAGTGGCAAGAGAATCCGGAATTAGTATTCCGGTAAAGGAATTTAAAAACAATGTCCCAAAAGAACTTAGAATCAACTCCCTTGCACCTTTAATAAAAGATGAAACGATTTTAATTGATGAAAAAGCCGAGCTTCTAAGGGATGAACTTGATACATATCCAAAATCAGCTCACGATGACTTATTAGATGCTTCTGAGATGGCAAAAAGAGCATTTGAAAGCGGCGGAGGTGTTGATTATAGATTAGTTAGAAAGCATCTTAAAAATTTCTCTTTTAAAGGGCTTAAATATGGCTTTTGAATGTTTTGGAGTATCTTTATACCTTTTAAATTATTTAAACGAATAGAAGCGAATTTAAACGCAATTTAAACGCATA
>NZ_JBMYAU010000113.1:0-3505 GCF_053994455.1 Nautilia sp.
TGAAGACGTAACGCTTAATGCAAAGACTATAAAATCCATTCCGCTTGAAATAAAAGAAAAATCTCTTATTGAAATAAGGGGTGAGGTTGTAATTAAAAAGGATGATTTTGAAAAACTGAATGAAGAAAGACTTAAAAACGGCGAGCCGACTTTTGCAAATCCCAGAAACGCCGCAGCGGGAAGCCTCAGACAGCTTGACCCTAAAATTACCGCAAAAAGACCGCTTATTTTTTACCCTTGGGGTGTGGGGGTTAACTCTTTAAATTATGAAAAATACAGCGAGCTTATGGATTACATATATTCTCTCGGGTTTAAAGAACCACCTAAAAGAGGCGTATGCAATGATATACCATGTGTAGAAAAAAAATATGAAGAGTTTGTGGAATTCAGGGACAGCTTTGAAGTTATGCTTGACGGGATGGTTGTAAAAATTGATGAAATAAAATATCACGATATTTTAGGTTATACGCAAAAATATCCGAGATGGATGGTGGCATATAAATTTCCGGCCGTTGAAAAAGAAACAATTGTAGAAGATGTTGTCGTTCAGGTAGGAAGAACTGGCGTTTTAACGCCTGTAGCAGTGCTAAAGCCTGTTGAAATAGGCGGTGTGATAGTTGAGAGGGCAACTCTTCACAATTTTGACGAAATTGAGAGAATGGATATAAGAATTGGAGATCATGTAATTGTTATAAGGAGCGGGGATGTGATTCCTAAAATTACGAAAGTTCTCGCTTGGAAAAGAACCGGGAATGAAAAACCGATTCCGCGTCCTACGCACTGTCCGGTATGCGGTGCCGAAGTATTGGATGAAGGGGCTCTTATCAAGTGTCAGAATCTTTCATGTCCTGCAAGGGTTGTAAATACGATTATCTATTTTGCAAGCAAAAACTGCCTTGATATTGAAGGGCTTGGAGAAAGCGTTGCGAAACTGCTTTACGAACACGGGCTTGTAAAAGACATTACCGATATATTTAAATTAAAAGTAGAGGATTTGGAAAAACTGCCCCTGTTTGCAAGGAAAAAAGCTGAGAATCTCGTAAACGCGATAAAAAGCAGGGTAGGGGTTGAGTGCTGGAGATTTGTAAATGCCCTCGGAATCGAGCATATTGGAGAAGTGGCAAGCAAAAAAATATGTGAAAAATTCGGTGTGGAATTTTATAAACACGATCCTGAGGAGTTTGAAGAAATAGAAGGTTTCGGGCCGGAAATGGTGAAATCAATTGCCGAATACATAAAGGTTAACAAAGAAAAAATCGAAAAACTCATTGAAATTTTAAAACCTAAAAACCCTGAAAAAAAAGAGATTAAAGAAACACCGTTTAGCGGTAAAACAATTGTGCTTACAGGAACAATGAGTAAGCCTAGAAGTGAAATTAAAAAGATATTAGAATACGCCGGCGCTAAAGTCACAAACAGCGTGAGTAAAAAGACCGATTTCGTTATATACGGGGAAGATCCCGGCAGTAAATACGAAAAAGCGAAAAAACTCGGCGTAAATCTTTTGAGTGAAGAAGAGATGTGGAAACTGATTGGGGAAAATATCTAAAAATTGATAATTTTTCTCTTTTTTGATATAATATATAAACATATAAATTATAAAAAAGGATAATAATGCCAACCAAAACGGTTGTTGAAAACGATATTGAAATTATAATGCCTAAACTTTATAAAGTGATGCTTTTAAATGACGATTATACGACGTTTGATTTTGTTATAGAAGTTTTAAAAACCGTATTTCATAAAAATGAAGACGAGGCTGTCGCTCTTACGCTTAAAGTGGACAGGGAAGGCAGTGCCGCGGTGGGGGTATACCCCTACGAAATCGCACAGATTAAAGTAGAAAAAACACACGCGTTAGCACGTGAAGCCGGGTTTCCGCTAAGAGCAGTATTGGAGGAGGTTTAGATGCAGATAACGGAAAATTTAAGAAATATATTTAATGAAATAGTTAACGAAGCCAAAAGAAGACAGAATGAATACATTACCGTGGATCACGCTTTTTATATTCTGTTAAAAGACAAAAACATCAGGTTTTTGCTTGAAGATGTGGGTGTGGATGTTGATTATGTCAGAAGGGGGCTTGATTATTATCTTGACAGATATATAGAAAAAGTTCCCTTAAGGGTTACCCCTACGGAAACTCTCTCTTTTCACAGAGCCACCGAAAGAATGGTTAGCCATATTCAGGGTATAAGAAAAAATGTGGCTGACGAGCTTGATTTTTTTGTGGCTCTTCTTGAGGACGAAACGAGTTATACTAATCAGCTGCTTAAAGAATTCGGAATAGAAAAAGTGGAAATTGTAGAATATATAACCGAAACGAAAGAAGAGAAAAAAGAAAGCAAAAAAAATTCGCCCCTTGAAGAGTTTACAACCGAGCTTACTTCAATAGCTAAAGAATTCGACGACGTAATAGGCAGGGAAAAAGAAATAGACAGGGTTATGCAGGTTCTTTCGAGAAGAAAGAAAAACAATCCGGTGCTCGTAGGGGAGCCCGGTGTCGGGAAAACGGCCATTGTCGAGGGGCTTGCCAAAAAAATAGCCTTAAACAAAGTCCCGAAACAGCTTAAAAACAAAAAAATATATTCTTTGGATTTAGGCTCTCTTGTTGCGGGAACCAAATACAGGGGCGAATTTGAAAAAAGAATGAAAACCATACTTGACGAGCTTAAAAAAGAAAAAGAGCCGATTTTGTTCATCGATGAAATACATATGATTGTGGGTGCAGGGGCGGCGGGCAGCAGCAGTATGGATGTGGCGAATCTTTTAAAACCCGCCCTTGCAAAGGGTGAGATCAGATGTATAGGCGCTACTACGTATGAAGAGTATAAAAACCATTTTGAAAAAGACAGGGCACTAAACAGAAGGTTTCAAAAAATAGACGTTAAAGAGCCGAGTGTTGAAGATACCGTTAAAATTTTAAAAGGACTGAAAAGCAGATATGAAGAGTATCACGGTGTAAGGTATTCGGAAGAAGCTCTTAAAAGCGCGGCCACACTGGCAAAAAAATATTTAAGGGAAAAATTCCTGCCTGACAGCGCGATTGACCTTATAGACGAAGCGGGGGCAAAATTTAAATTAAGAGGCAAAAAACTCATTACAAAAAGCGATATTGAAGGAATTGTCGCAAAAATCGCCAATATCCCTAAAGAGAGCGCAAGCAACAACGAAATAGAAAAACTTAAAAACCTTGAAAGCGGCTTAAGGGCAAAAGTATTCGGGCAAGATCAGGCCATAAAAGAGCTTGTCAAAGTTATAAAAAGAAAAAAAGCAGGGCTCACAAGAGAAGACAAGCCTATCGGAAGTTTTCTGTTTGTGGGTCCTACGGGGGTTGGTAAAACTGAAATTGCAAAACAGCTGGCAAATATACTCGGCATTAATTTCTTAAGATTTGATATGAGCGAATATCAGGAAAAACATTCGGTTGCGAAACTTATAGGTTCACCTCCGGGATATGTCGGGTATGAAAAAGGGGGACTTTTAACGGAGGCGATAAGAAAAA
>NZ_JBMYAU010000114.1:0-3985 GCF_053994455.1 Nautilia sp.
TATTCAAGCCTTACACTTTGGGCTTTAATGGTAATACCTCTTTCTTTTTCGATATCCATTGAATCAAGCAGTTGATCTTCTTTTTCCCTTTCGCTAATTCCACCCGTAAATTCTATAAGTCTGTCGGCAAGTGTCGATTTGCCATGATCGATATGGGCGATAATCGAAAAGTTTCTGATTTTATCCTGCATTAAGCGCCTTTTTTTAATGAAATTATATCATTATTAGTGGGTAGTATGTAGTAAGTAGTAGGTAGTGAATAAAATTGATATAATTTCATAAAAAGGCTTAGCTTGGTACCGTTTCATATACACAGCGACTATTCGCTTTTACATTCCACCATACGAATAAAAGATTTAATCAAAAAAGCCAAAGAATACGGATATTCTGCACTTGCAATCACAGAACTCGACAATATGTTCAGTGCTATTGAGTTTTACGAAAGCTGCCGCGCAAACGAAATAAAGCCTATTATCGGAAGCGACGTCAATATCGTTAGAGACGGCAATATACACAGACTCATAATTATTGCGAAAAACAAAACCGGATACGACAATTTAATGTATTTAAGCTCTATTTCGTATCTTTACAATATGAGAGGCGAGAGAGCGTATCTGCCTTTTGAAGAGATTGTCAAAAACCAAAAAGGGTTATGCTTTATCCTCCCTGTGCTTGAGAGTGAAACGGGGTTTCATTTAAATATTTTCAACGAAAAGAATGTTTTAAACGGTGCCAAAGGATACGAAAAGACAAAAGAGATCCTCGAAATTTACAGACAAAACCTGAATGAACTTTATCTTGAAATAACACGTGACAGCGAAGAGGAAAGACTCATAGAAAACGATCTGATAAAACTCTCAGACGAAACAAACACACCGCTTCTCGCCTCGTCAAACATATTTTTCCTAAACAAACTTGATTATATCTATAAAGATGCACTCGAATGCATAGAAAACAACAAACAGTTTGACGACCTGCACAGACGCCCGGTGGTAAAAGAAAACTATTTCAAAAGCAAAGAAGAATTCGAAGAAATTTTCAAAGACCTGCCCGAAGCGATAGAAAACACGGATAAACTGGCCGAATCCGTAAACCTCGAAATACCGCTCGGAAACCCGACCCCCCCTACGTTTAAATTTACAAAAGAGTACGCCGCCGAAGAGGGGCTCGATATAACGAGCGACGTGGAATATTTCGAATACAAATGTAAAGAAGGGCTTGAAGAGAGGCTTAAATATATCCCGGAAGAGCTGCATGAGGAATACAGGAAAAGGCTCGAATACGAAATAGACATCATAAAAAGAATGAAATTTCCGGGATATATGCTAATAGTGTGGGATTTTGTAAGAGAAGCCAAAAAACGTAACATCCCGGTGGGTCCCGGAAGGGGAAGCGCGGCGGGTGCGCTTGTTGCCTACAGCTTGCAGATTACAAACATAGACCCTTTAAAATACGGACTGCTTTTTGAGAGGTTTTTGAATCCAGAGAGGGTGAGTATGCCCGATATCGATATGGACTTCTGTCAGGAAAGACGGGGTGAAATTATAGAATACGTGCGTGAAAAATACGGGAAAGTAAACGTTGCGCAGGTTATTACGTTCGGTTCGCTTCTTGCAAAAGGTGTGCTAAGAGACGTTGCGAGAATATTCGGAATAGACTACTCCGAAGCCGATAGATTCGTAAAACTGATCCCCGACCAGCTCGGAATCACACTTGAAAAAGCGAAAGAGCTTGAGCCTAAAATCGTGCAAATCACGGAAGAAGACCCACTGTATAACCGTCTGTATTCATTCGGCGAACATCTCGAAGGGCTTAAAAGAAACACCGGAATGCACGCCGCGGGGGTGGTGATAAGCGATGAGGAGCTGTGGAAAAAATCACCCCTTTACAGACAGGACGTTAACGACGACACGATTGTTACGCAGTACTCGCTAAACTACCTCGAACCCGTCGATTTGATTAAATTCGACTTTTTAGGGCTAAAAACCCTCACGGTAATAGACAGAGCCGTTAAAAACGTAAAATTTAATAAAAACGAAAAAATAAACATAGACCTTCTGACCCTTGACGACCCAAAGGTTTTTGAGCTTATCCAGTCGGGGCGTACCTTAGGACTGTTCCAGATAGAATCCGACGGTATGCAGGATCTCGCTAAAAGACTAAAACCCACAAACTTCGAAGACATTATCGCCATGCTCGCACTCTACCGCCCGGGACCGATGGACAGCGGAATGCTTGACGATTACATAGACAGAAAACACGGAAGAAAGCCTGTCAGTTATTTTTTCGACGAATTCGAAGAAGTGCTAAAACCTATTCTTGAGCCGACATACGGGGTTATCGTTTACCAGGAACAGGTTATGCAGATAGTTCAGGCGATAGGCGGATTCAGCCTCGGAGAATCGGATATTATAAGACGGGCGATGGGTAAAAAGAAATTCGATTTGATGAAAAAATACGCCGAAGAGTTCGCCCAGAGGGCCCGGCAAAGAGGTTTTTCATACGAAAACGCCAAATCGCTTTTCGAATTAATTGAAAAATTCGCGGGTTACGGATTCAATAAATCCCACTCCGCGGCTTATGCGATGATTACATACCAGACGGCGTATCTAAAAACATACTACCCTACCGAATTTTTAAGTGCGCTTTTAACTTATGAAGCTGAAAACACGGATAAAATCGCAAAATACATCGAAGAGGCAAAAGTACTCGGCATTGAAGTGCTGCCTCCGAGCGTCAACAAATCAAACGCCGAATTTACGCCTATTGACGACAAAATACTTTTCGGACTGAGCGCCATTAAGGGCGTGGGAAGCAAGGCGATTGAGAGTATTGTCGCAAACAGACCGTATGAAAGCCTTGAGGATTTTATATTAAAAGTAGACACGGGCAAAGTTAACAAAAAAGTGCTCGAACAGTTAATTAAAGCCGGGGCGATGGACGACTTCGGCCTCAGCCGTAAAGCAATGCTAAACCGTGTGGAGGAAATGCTGGAATTTAAAAAACGTGTAGAGGAAAAGAAAAACGCGATAAACCACGAATTTTCACTCTTTGCGGATATGGAGGAAAACGAAGAAGTCGATGAACGTCTCGAAATCCCCAACACCGTGGAGTTCGATATCAAAACGCTGCTCGAATACGAATACCAGACGTTAGGGTTTTACGTTTCGGCCCATCCGCTTGATCCGTACAAAGAGAAAATGAAAGGGATTAACTACAACCTTTCAAGCGATGTAGAGGAGATAATATCCCAAGAAGCCCTGTTTGTCGGCAAAATAGACGCTATGAAAATAAGAATCAGTAAAAAAGGAAACAAATTCGCAATCGCAACGCTTATGGATTTTCACGGTAAAATCGACGTTATGATATTCGAAAGGGATCTTGAAAAATTAAATGAATTCAACCTTGACGAACCGATTGCGATAAAAGCGCAGGTTGACAAAGTGGGGGAATTTTTACGAATAACGTGCCGGAAACTTATGAGTTTAGAAGAGGCAAAAGAGGAAAAAGGCGCCGTTAAAGACGAAATTACCGTTATTCAAAGAAAAATCGGAGAAAACTATGAAGAAGATCTGCTAAAAATCCATTCGGAGCTTACGAAAAACCCGGGAAACAAAAGAGCCGTGTTACTGTTGACAACGCCTTTCGGGTTCAGTTTGAGGGTAAATACGAATATCAAAACTTCTTTATAAACTCTTCCAGATTCTTCTCTCAAGTGAGAGCGTTTCGACGAGTGTGGCGATAAAATAAAAACTGCTTATCATCTTTTCCACATAATCGTAATCGGTTACAGATTTAAAAACGGGCGCTTCAAAATTGTCATTCGAACTTACCGCCACAAACATCATATTGTGTTTAAAAGAAAAATACAGGGGCTTATTTATTGATCTTTTAAATTTAAGTATTTTTTCCATTAAAGAAGTGCTTAAAACATATCTTGCCAAAATCTGATCGTCAGAATACACTTTAAACTCCCTTTCGAATT
>NZ_JBMYAU010000115.1:0-11226 GCF_053994455.1 Nautilia sp.
GAAAGCACCAAATCCCCCTGTTCGTGTCCGTAAGTGTCATTGATCTTTTTAAAATGGTCTATATCTAAAAATATAACGCTTCCGTCCGTTTCTTTTATTTTTTTATTTAAAATTTTTTCTATGGCGCCCCGGTTGTATACATCCGTCAAAGCGTCAAATTCCGATTCCCTTTTATATTTAAACGCAACATAAAATATTACGGACAGAATAAACAGCAGTACGAATATCACCGCATAAAACAGCTTTACGGGCCTGTTTTCAATGGCAAATTTTTCCCCTATGTATTTAGAAATAATTCTGTTTTTTTCAAAAATGGAAATTTCATCTATAGCCTCGTTTATTTTGTCTCTTATCTCTTTTAGATCTTTTCTTAACATAACCTGAAGTTTAAAAGTAAAAGGCGTTTTAAAAAAAATCCTCATATCCCCGATGTTTTTTTCGTTTATAAGCCAGACAACCGTGGGAAGCACGTCTACGACACACTGCGCCTTTCCTTCGTTCACAAGTTCAAAAGCGCCCATTACGCTTTTAGCCGTTACAAAGTTCAAATCCGGATAATGCCGTTTCATAACCTTATGGGCCGTGTAATTGTATCCGACCGCAAGGGATTTTATATCCTTTATACTTTTTATATAAAGCCCGTTTTTACAGGCCACCGCAAAAGGAAATTCGATATAAGGTTTTGAAAACACCGCATATTTTTTTCTGTCCTCCGTTTCCGAAGTGTTGGGTGTAATGTCGTATTTGTCGTTTTTTATACCGTTTAATATCTTAATCCAGACTGGTTCCACTATCAAATCGTAATTAAGATTGGCTTTTTTGGCTATAAGTTTCCAAAAGTCTATCCCTATCCCCCTTAATTCCCCCTGAACATTCAAATCAAAAGGAGGCCAGAAAGGTGTAGCGACAACTTTTAACTTTTTAGTCAGATAATCTTTAAACATATCGTCATAAATTGAAGAGACGTTCAGTTTCTCACGCATATAATAAGCACTTATCACAAGCGAAGCGTTTAACTGTATTTTAGGGAAATAAACGCTTAAAAAAGAGGCTTCGTTTTGGTGTTTTTTCAAAAACTCTCCGTCTGCAACCAGATAATATCTGTTAAAACTCATACCGATTTTGTCAAGGTCATAATAAAAAGAGCCCGGCGCGTATAATTTTTTATCGGTCACTATTGCGTCGACTTTACGTTTTTTATAATCTTCAAACGTGGCGCTTACGTATTTCACATTCCCGACGGCGTCAAAAAGTATTTTTGCCGGAAAATTTACGTTAGCGGCAACTTTTATCTTTTTTAAATCCTTGTGGGATATGATATAGGTTTTTATTTTGCCTATTCCGCAAATAACGCTCAGATTGTTTTCTATAATCAAAGGCAGATAGTTGTAACTAAGTATTAAAAACGAATTTTTTATATCGCTGTTTTGCGAAAAAACCTTTTTCGCAAACGGTTTGGGTATATAGTAGTTAAAATCCTCATCAACGTACACGTTTACGTTTCCGAACAGAAAAACCCCCACAAACAGCAACAACCACCGCATCCGGAACCTTAACAGTACCTTTTTTCCAGGCAGTTGTAAAGCTCGATTCTTCTGTCTCTGAAAAACGGCCATATTTTTCTGACTTCAGCGGCATGCTTAAGATCAACTTCGGCTTCGATTACCCCTTCTTTGCCGCCGGCTTTACATACCTCCTCCCCCTGCGGAGAGTAAATAAAACTGTTGCCCCAGAATTCTATTCCTCCGAGCACCCCGCTTTCGTCCCTTTCTTTTCCAACACGGTTTACGGCTATGACATACACACCGTTAGCCACGGCATGCCCTCTTTGGACGCTGAGCCAGGCATTAAGCATTTTCTCTTTTTCTTCGGGAGTGTTTTCCTTTTCACAAAGCTCGTCAGTCCTATCCTCAGGACACATAAGCCACCCTATTGCTGTAGGATATATTAAAACCTCCGCTCCTTTTAAAGCCATAATCCTTGCGGGTTCCGGATACCACTGATCCCAGCACACAAGCACTCCGAGCCTGCCCACACTCGTTTCAACAGGCTCGATTTCGTCACCCGGGGTGAAATAGAACTTTTCATAAAAACCCGGATCGTCCGGAATATGTGTTTTTCTGTATTTACCGGCGATTTTCCCCCTGTCAAACACCACCGCGGTATTGTAATACACCCCCTCTATTACTTTTTCAAAAAGGGACGTTATTAAAACTATATTCCTCTTTTCGCTAACTTTTCTCCAAAATTCAACATCTTCTTCGAAACTTTCGGCGTAATCGAAAAATTTCGTATCCTCACACTTGCAAAAATATTCGTTTTGATGAAGCTCCTGCAAAACAACAAGCTCCCCTTTCGTCTTTTCAATCATTTCAAGGGTGTGTTCGACATTTTTCCGTTTATCGCCTTTAAATTCCTGCTGAATAAGAGAAACCCTCATACAAACTCCGTTTTTAATAATTATATCATAATGAAAATCAAAAAATGTTATAATTTGAAAAAAAGGAGAATAATGGCGAATCTGTTAATAATCGGCGCCGGAGGCGTAGGAAGGGTTTCAGCGTTCAAAGCGGCACAAAACACGGATGTTTTTAATAAAATTGTTTTAGCAAGCAGAACAAAATCAAAATGTGACGACATAGCAAATGACATCAAAAAAAAACTCGGTGTTGAAATAAAAACATACTCCCTCGATGCAAATGAAAAACAAAACGTAACAGAACTTATAAAAAAAGAGGATATCGATATCATTTGCCATGTCGCGCTTCCTTATCAGAACCTTCCAATTATGCACGCCTGTATGGAAACGGGATGCGCATATCTTGACACGGCCCTGGCCGAAACGGAAGAAAACCCCGATACCTATTACGATTTGCAGTGGGAACTTGACGAAGAATTTAAAAAAGCCCGCACCATGGCCCTTTTAGGCTGCGGATTCGATCCGGGCGTCACTTCCGTAATGGTTAAATACGCAGCTGATTACCTTTTAGACGAACTTGAAGAGATTGAAATATACGACTGCAACTTCGGAAACCACGGCAGGGCATTTGCCACAAACTTTGATCCGGAAATCAACCTAAGGGAATTGAATCTTCCCGGCAAATACTGGGAAAACGGAGAGTGGAAAACAACGGAACCGTTCGAAGTCCAGATAAAGCACGATTATCCCGAATGCGGCGAAGCCGCAAGCATACTCATCTGGCATGAGGAACTTGAAAGTATTATCAGACATTTTCCGAATTTAAAAAGCGCAAAATTCTATATGTGTTTCAGCGAACAGTATCTTTACCATTTCAACGCTCTTAAAAATGTCGGAATGTTCAGCATTGAACCTATTGAAGTGTGTGAGGGCGTAAAAATTTCCCCACTTCAGTTTTTGGCAAAAGTGCTTCCGGATCCTCAAGATCTTGTCAAAAACTATAAAGGCCGTACAAACATAGGCGTAATTGCAAAAGGTAAAAAAAACGGCGTTGATAAAAAATTCTACATATACAACATATGCAACCACGAAAAAGCCATCGAGGAAACGGGAGCGCACTGCGTAAGTTATACCACCGGCGTACCCGCAATTATAGGTTGCAAACTCATGGCTAAAAAAATCTGGTGGGAAGACGGTGTTAAAAACGTTGAGGAATTCGATGCAAAACCGTTTTTTGAAGAGATGGAAAAAGACGGACTTCCGATTAAAATAACAGAAATAAAGGATTAAAATGATAAAAAAATATTTTTATTCGTATAATGAATTTATAAAAGACATTAACACTTTGGCGGAAGGGATAAAAAAACTTGACCCCGAATGTATAATTGCGGTGGCAAGGGGAGGTTTGACAATAGCCCATTTTCTCGGAGAAAATCTCAATATAAGAGACGTATATACCATAAATGCCATACATTATGACGATACGAAAAAACTCGAAGAAGTAAAACTTTTTAATTTTCCGGATCTGTCCCGGATAAAAAAAGCCGTTATCGTAGACGATATTAGCGACAGCGGAGACACGTTTGAGGCCATTATTGACAAACTTAAAAAAGAATACCCCGAACTGGAAATAAAAATCGCAACCCTGTTTTACAGAAAAAACACAAAGGTTATGCCGGATATATGTATAAAAGAAACGGATAAATGGGTTGTTTTCTTCTGGGATAACGAAGGACAAAAACTACAAAGGAGCGATAATGAGTAACCTTTTAATCATAGGAGCCGGGGGAGTTAGCCGCGTGGCTACCTTTAAAGCCGCAATGAACGATCACATTTTTAAAAAAATAGTGCTTGCAAGCAGAACGAAAAGCAAATGCGACGCCATTGCCAAAGACATTAAAGAACGCCTCGGCGTCGAAATCGAAACGTACGAAATAAATGCCATGGACGTGGACGCAACCGCCGAATTAATCAAAGACACTAACAGCGAAATCGTATTAAACGTTGCCCTGCCTTATCAGGATCTCGCTATTATGGACGCCTGTCTTAAAGCGGGGGCGCACTATGTCGACACCGCAAACTACGAACATCCGGATGAGGCGAAATTCGAATACAAAGAGCAGTGGGCAAAAAACGAAGAGTTTAAAAAAGCCGGGCTTATGGCGCTTTTAGGAAGCGGTTTTGATCCGGGGGTTACCAACGTATTTACCGCTTTCGCCGCACAGGAACTGCTTGACGAAATAGAATATCTCGACATTTTAGACTGCAACGCGGGAGATCACGGCTATCCGTTCGCCACTAATTTCAACCCCGAAATCAATATCCGTGAAATTACCCAAAAAGGCAAATATTTCGAAAACGGCGAATGGAAGGAAATAGAGCCCATGAGCGTAAAATTCAAATGGAACTATCCGAAGGTGGGGGAATATCCGAGCTATCTTCTTTACCACGAGGAGCTTGAAAGCCTTACCAAAAACTTTCCGAGCATTAAAAGAGCAAGATTTTTTATGACGTTCAGCGACAATTATCTGTGGCATCTAAACGCCCTGCAAAATGTAGGGATGACAAGCATCGAACCGGTTAAAATAGCCGAAGGCTGCGAAATCAGTCCTATGGAGTTTTTGAAAAAAGTTCTCCCAGACCCTGCAAGCTTAGGAGAGAGAACAAAAGGACAGACACATATAGGCGTTGTTGCCACCGGCTATAAAAACGGGACTAAAAAAAGATACTACATCTACAACATCTGCGACCACCAGTGTGCATTCAGGGAAGTAGGGGCGCAGTGTGTGAGTTATACCACCGGGGTGCCTGCTATGATTGGCTGTTTGATGATAGCCGAAAAACAGTGGTTTGAAACCGGTGTTAAAAACATGGAGGAATTCCCCGCACGCCCGTTTTTATACCAGCTTAACAAACAGGGGCTCCCTTGGTTCGTTGAAGAGCTTCCGACGGAAGGCCTTCCGATAGACGGCTGACACCTTCTTCTCTTTTTTTCTTTCATTCAAATAAATTAAGTCTTTATCACTCAATATACTTGACATTTTAATCTAAAATAGTTTATAATTATTTCTGTAAAACTTTTAAGGAGGACAAAATGTTCGTACTAAACAACATCGACAAGGAAAAACTGAAAGAATTCAGTACCATGTCGATTATCACAGGTGTGTTAATGGCTCTGGCCGGAGTTTTGGCAATAGCCAATCCGTTGGCGGGAAGTGTGGCATTCGTGGTGTTTTTAGGTGCTTTGTTTATAAGCGGTTCCATAATTCAGGGCTACATTACATTTAAAGCGCATCAAAAATCCCTCGGGGCATGGTTTAAAGTGTTCTTGCTTTTTGTAACCGGTGTGCTTTTGCTGATCTGGCCCGGAAGCGGTATTGCGGCCGTTGCTATTTTATTTGCGGCGTACTTCTTTATGGACGCGTTTGCAAGTTTCGGAATGGCACTTGATTTAAGACCGTTAAAAGGTTGGGGTCTTGCGGCGCTTAACGGTATGCTTAGCCTGCTGCTCGGAATAATTATGCTTATCGGATGGCCTTTTAACGCGCCTTTTACGGTTGGAATAATCGTAGGTGTGAGCTTTTTGATGGACGGATTGGTACTTGTTTACCTCGGCTGGCTTTCAAAAAAAGGTCTTCACGACTGATTTTTAGGCCAGAACTTTACTATCGAATAGCCCCCGTCCTTATGGCGGGGGGCTTTTTCGTCCCATTCGTACTCTTCTATAAAATCGTTTAAAACCGTTGCAAGATATTTCAACCTTTCATCAACCGGAAGATCAGGCATTTCTTCTTTTAAAAACATATACAGATCCTTATTCTGACCTTTACATTTTTTATGGAGTTTCCTGATTTTCTCTTCGCTTAAATCCAACATTTTTTCTTTTCCTTTTATTGGAGTATATTCTCTCATCGGCCTTTTGAATCAGCTCTTCTATATCTTCCCCGTCGTCAGGATACACCGAATATCCGTAAGAAAACGAAACCCCTTTTATTTCGGACTCCATTTTTCCCCTCGCCCTTTTAACAAGTTTATCTATATCTTTTTCATTTCCGTTTAACACCGCCACGACAAATTCATCACCTCCCATTCTTGAAATGATGTCGGAATTTCTTAAACTTTTTTTGAGTATTAAAGCGGCTTTTTTAAGAACTTCGTCCCCTTTTTTATGTCCGAACCGGTCGTTTATTTTTTTGAAATCATCCAAATCTATAAATAAAATAATGAGTTTGCCGTTATTTCTTTTAGCTATGTCTTTAAGTTTATAAACGTTTTCATAAAAAAATTTCCTGTTGTAAAGACCCGTTAAAGAATCGTTAATAGCCTCTTTAAATGTCTTTTTTAAAATTTTCTTCTGCTTTTTAATCAGTTCGTCGTATTTTACCGTTACTTCCCTTAATAAATTTTTCAATAAAATAATTTCCACTTCTTCCTGTTTCATCATTTCTCTTTCATAATGCACACTAAAGATGTTTCGTTGTAAAGTTTCAGCTTTTTATATTTTTTATCTGGGCCGATTTCCCCGAAAGTAAAAAAACCGAACAGATGAGAACCGAAGTTTTCA
The DNA here is from genome assembly GCF_053994455.1 of Nautilia sp. Lineage (NCBI taxonomy): Bacteria > Pseudomonadati > Campylobacterota > Epsilonproteobacteria > Nautiliales > Nautiliaceae > Nautilia > Nautilia sp. Next base: position 6,984 of record NZ_JBMYAU010000115.1, read on the forward strand.
ACGTAAATCCTGGGCTCGCATCTTTGTTTGTCATCTAAAATATACTGTCTCGCAACACAGGAAAAATTAAATGCCGCTTCTATTTTATCAAGTTTTTTGGCAAGTTTTTTAGATAATCTTTCATCTTCTCTTATCAGGTCGTATTTAGTTGCGAAAGAAAGTTTAAACTTCTGATGCTTTTTAACGGGACCGTAAAGTTTTATATATTCATTTTCAAGTTTTTCCACCGTCCTGAGCGTGGATACATAACCGTCGTCATCCATAATGTTAATAGGCAGATACCACAGATATTCTTCCTTCGGATTTTTTATACCTTTGAGTATTCTGCGTAAAATATCGGAAAAATTTTTATCATAATCCACAGTATATATTTTGTTTTTATCGCATTTAGTAATCTCATAGGTTATGCCGTAAGGCAAAAACCCCAAAGACATATCGATACGGGAATCTACGTTTTCGAAAGAGACAATAATGAATCCGTTTTTAATAATCTCACCGTCGACAAACTGAAAAGTCCTGACCTCACCATCATACTTTTCTCCCGACGAAATTCCGCCTATGATATTGTTAACGGGGAAATAATCAAGCTTTGAGGAGAGGGTTTCTATAAAAAAAGAAAAATATTCATCGGCCAGGGAAGCTATAATAAAATGTGTATCCTGTCTTCTTCCGTTAAGATAATCCCTTGTTTTATATAAATTGTATTTAGAAAGGTTTTTACAGTAATAAATGTTTACCTTCCCTTTTCTTTCGAATTTAAACACGCCCGCCACCACGCCTTTTATAATTTTTGTATCCGAAAAAAGATTTATGGCGTGAAATCCCACATACTCCGGGTTTTCAAACACTTTTCCGATTACAAAGTTTATTTCTTCAACTTCATATTCCGGATGTATGCCGAAAAAAATAAAATCATATTCACCGAATTCCGCGTCAATACGTTTTTTTATTTCGGTTACCGCATAAAAAAAGGACGTGTTTGTGGAATAAAACGTTTTAAATTTCATCACCTCTCCAAATTTTATCTCCTATCTGTCTGTATCTTTCATAATAATACCTCACAAATCTTTCCGTTTGTTTATTTTTAGGATAAAAATTTCCGTTTTTATATATAAATTCGTCCAAAAACTCTTTTGCGTCCGCTTTTTGGGCATAAAAATCCGCTAATTTAAGATACGTTTTTTTATACCACTCTTTTAATTTATCGTATTTCTCGTAATCATACTCTAAACTTTCGCCGTTAAACTCAATTACTCCGCTCTCAAACAGCCCCGTTAAATGGATGAGCCCCTCAATATAATAAGGAAGCACCTCATCGACCTCCATCCACGCAATAAGCCCCACGGCCCTTTTAATCGTATCGTCCAAAACGGCACATTTTAAATTTTCGTCTTCATTTTCAAAAAACGCCATAAGCCCACCCGTCGTGGCTTTAAACTCCTCTACGTTTTTAAACATTCCGGATTTGTTCATAGCGCTTTCGGTATCTTCGTCAACCCATAAAATATGTCCGAATTCATGCCCGATTGTTGTTATGTCGTAAACTTTTACGAATTTTTCCCTATCTTCGAGGTCTTTATAAAATCTCTTCATAAACTCTTTTCCCAAAATTTCATAACTTAAAGCCATTTGGGGCCTTGCTTTGGTGTCTTCATACACCTTATCGACAAACGCAAATATCTTTTTGCCTTTAACGGCGCTTACCGTCTCGTCGTTCGGAACTACCTGCGCACTGAAAAGCCCGTTAAACTCCGCCCCGTAAAACGTGGCGGGTGATGAAATGTAAAGCTGTGTTTTTTTTATGTTGCCTAAAGCCGTTTTTAAAAGTTTTTCATCTTTGCAGTATTTTTTATACATAGCCAATATATTGTCTTTGACTTCGCTTTTGAGAGTCGGGTTTTTTATTCTCACATCAAGCTCAAGAGCCACGGCTTTTCTGTATTTATCCTCATAATATTCGAGAGGATGCCCCACCTGTACGGGTGATTTTATATCCATCCACAGTTTGTCGACCTCAGCCCATTTTTTAATAAGTTCGTGTCTGTTTTTTTCAAGAAGCGCCATTTTCAAAGCATGAAAATAGAGTATCCACTGAAGTTTGTATTCATCCTCTAAATTTTCAAGGGCAAGTATCAGCTCGTCAATCGCTTTTACCGCCTCGTTTACCTCTTCCTCGAAAATTTCGCAGTAGCTTTTTGCAATATAACCGCCGCTTTCGCCTTTTACCAAAACCGAATAGCATCTATCCCCGAATTCACCGTCATAACCCCTGTCAATCAGATCTTTTTCAATCAGATACGCCATTACTTTAGCCTCGTCTTCTCCGAATTCCCTGCTTAAATCCTCATTAATCGTATGGATTATGTGTTTAGTCCAATTCGGCTGCCATTTGCTAAAAGCAATCCCTATTTTATGGACGCCTTTTAAAATTTCAGCGTAAAAAGGCCCCACAAAAGGCGCTATGTTTTTGATAAGCTCTTCATGCTCTTTGAGCCAGAAATTTTTTGTAAGCTCATATAAATCAAGCTGAATTTCCTTAATCTCCTCTTCGCTGAAATTTCCTTTTTTTAAAAGGTTTAAAATACTGTCTTCCCTCAGGTGAAAAAACCTTTTTTTAAGGCTCAGCAGGTTTTCTTCATTTATTTCCAGCCCGAGCTCTTTTAAAATAGCCTCAAAAAGCTGCTTGATGTCATCAGGGCATTTTTTAAAATACCCGTTTATTTTTTCGTCTCTTTTTCTTACCGCCTCATAAGCCGCTTCTAAAAACATATTTCTCCTTTACCAGTCGTTCCAGGAATGGACTTTTTTAGCTATCAAAAGCCCGTCCATCCTGTTAAGTGCGCTAAATCCGATGTCATATAGTTCATTATCGTCCATTTCAACGAGGGAAATCATATACCCGCCGTTTCGAAGCGCCCTGAAAAGCGGTTTTGGATCTCTTTTTTCATCACAGATTATAAAATGATAAAACCTTTTAGCACTCAAATCACCATCTAATATTTCCACGTTTCTATTTTCTTCATTTACAAGCGTTTTTAATTTTTCACTCGTTACACCTACATTGATATTCGGCTCATATCCAATGATTTCATTAATTAGTTTTCCGTTTGACATTTTCAATTCTCCACCCGAATTTTTCACTTTTCACTTTTCATTTTTCACTTCTTATACGCTTCCGTACGAGAAAAGCTCCCTGAACAAAAACGCCTCAACCACGTCGTTTATACTCATCTCTGACGCCGGAGTCATGAGAGGCTCGGCACCGGCTTCAAGGAAATCGAAAACATACTCTTCTTTAGGTGTTACAAAAAAATGAACTGTTCCTACAAGATCATCCCTGTTTTCAAAATAGTCTATTTTTTCTATCGCACCGTTGTTTACAAAAACCTTGGCGAATTTTTCAGCTTCTTTGCTTCCTACGCACACTTCGTTTTTTACAGGAATTCCAATTATAAACATTATTTACCTTTATTTAAAAAATCAATTAATTCATCTACTTCAACATCAATTGAATTCAACATTCCCTTTAATAACCCTCTTTTAAGGTTAGCTTTTCCGTGATACAGTAATACTTTTTCCATTTGAATGTTTAAATCTTTTATGAGATCCTTTTTGTCTCACTAAAACAAATCTTTTAAATTCTAAGAATTTTAGAAAATCTTTTGCACTAATTATAGGAATTGGCGGCATTTACATCTACCTCCCATATTCCAAAAATCGGACTGATTTCTTCATTTTCATCCAACGAAACTTCAATTGCCTCAATTATGTTTTTTTTCAATTCATCAAGGCTGTCCGCCTGAGTAAAACAACCTTTAAGCTCAGGTACATACGCAATATAACCACCGTCAAGTTTATCTTCTTTTACAATTACATTAAATTTCATAAACAGCCTTTTTTATGGATTTTATCTATTATCACTTTCCATTCTCCACTCTCAATTTCCCATTTTACATTTTCACTTTTCACTTAATTTCACCCTCTTTCAACTTCACCGAAATAATCGGCAATACCGTATGTGAGATTCCCTACTTTAGTAAAACCCAACTGCTGCTGAAGGGCTTTTTGAAGATACCTGCTTCTGCTGCCGACATGACAGTAAATTATAATTCTTTCATCTTTATATTTCATCCATTTATCAAGTTCATACTGAACCCTGCTGATAGGAAGCAGTTCGTCGGTTCCTTTTATTCTCATCATCTGGTATTCAAACGGCTCTCTTATATCTATAAGGGAAAAACTT